>CAZDIQ010000024.1:0-21945 GCA_964505525.1 uncultured Acidimicrobiaceae bacterium
AGGGTGATGACCGGTGCGGTCGTGTCGACGACGTTGACGGTCCTGGTCACCTGGACGGCGGCGTTGCCGTTGGCATCGGTGACGTTGTAGGTCACCGTGTACGACCCGACGACCGCGGTGTTGACGGACGTCGCGTTGATCACGATTGATCCGGTCAGATTCCCGTCATAGTTGTCGACCGCCGTGGCGCCGAGCTCCGTGTAGCCGCTGCCGACCTCGATCACCTGTGGGTTGGCACCGACAAGGGTGATGACCGGTGCGGTCGTGTCGACGACGTTGACGGTCCTGGTCACCTGGAGGGCGGTGTTGCCGTTGGCATCGGTGACGTTGTACGTCACGGGGTATGACCCGACGACTGCCGTGTTGACGGCGGTTGCGTTGATGACGATCGCACCGGTGATGGTGCCGTCATAGTTGTCCACCGCCGTGGCACCGAGTTCCGAATAGGTCCCGCCGACCTGGATCACCTGTGGGTTCGCACCTACAAGCGTGATGACCGGTGCGGTCGTGTCGACGACATTGACCGTTCTCGTCACCTCGACTGCTGCGTTGCCGCTTGCGTCGCTGACGTTGTACTTGACGATGTATGACCCGACGACTGCCGTGTTGACCGCGGTGGCGTCAATAGTGATGGCACCGGTCAGATCACCGTCATAGTTGTCGACGGCGGATGCTCCAGACTCCTCGTATGCGGTACCGACCTCGATGGTCTGGGGGTTGAACCCGAACAGACCGATGACCGGTGCAGTCGTGTCGACGACATTGACGGTCCTTGTCACCTCGAGCGCGGGGTTGCCGCTCGAGTCGGTGACGTTGTACCTGACCGTGTACGAACCAACGGCTGCGGTGTTGACGGCGGTTGCGTCGATGACGATGGATGCTGTGATGTCTCCGTCCCCGTCATCGAATGCCGTCGCACCGAGCTCGTCATAGTCGTCGCCGACCTCGATGACCTGCGGGTTGGCACCCGACAGGGTGATGACCGGTGCGGTTGTGTCTGCGACGTTGACTGTTCTGGTCACCTCGAGGGCCGCGTTGCCGCTCGAGTCGCTGACGTTGTACCGCACGACGTAGGAACCGACGACCGCGGTGTTGACGGCACTTGCGTCGATCACGATGGCACCCGTGATATCACCGTTGTAGTTGTCCGAAGCCGTGGCACCGAGTTCGGTGTACGGCGTTCCGACAGCGATCACCTGCGGGTTGGCACCGGACAGCGTGATCACCGGTGCCGTGGTGTCGACCACATTGACCGTTCTCGTCACCTCGACCGCTGCGTTGCCGTTGGCGTCGCTGACGTTGTACTTGACGATGTATGACCCGACGACTGCCGTGTTGACCGCGGTGGCGTCGATCTCGATGGCGTCGGTGAGGTCACCGTCGTAGTTGTCGACGGCGAATGCTCCGTACTCCTCGTAGGCCGTACCGACCTCGATGGTCTGGGGGTTGAACCCGGCCAGACCGATGACCGGTGCGGTCGTGTCGACGACGTTGACGGTCCTTGTCACCTCGAGCGCGGGGTTGCCGTTGGCGTCGGCGACGTTGTACCGCACGGTGTAGGAACCGACGACTCCGGTGTTGACGGCAGTCGAGTTGACAGCAATCGCTCCGGTGATGTCGCCGTCGTAGTTGTCAGACGCCGTTGCACCGAGCTCCGCGTAGGCGCTCCCGACTTCGATCACCTGTGGGTTGGCACCCTGGAGCAGGATCACCGGTGCCGTCGTGTCGACGACGTTGACCGTTCGTGTCACCTCGAGCGCGGGGTTGCCGCTCAGGTCGCTGACGTTGTACCGGACGATGTAGGAACCGACGACTCCGGTGTTGACGGCAGTTGCGTCGATCACGATGGCACCCGTGATATCACCGTTGTAGTTGTCAGATGCCGTGGCACCGAGTTCCGCGTAGGCGCTCCCGACTTCGATCACCTGTGGGTTGGCACCCGCGAGCAGGATCGTCGGGATCGTCGTGTCGACGACGTTGACCGTTCGTGTCACCTCGACCGCGGGGTTGCCGCTCGAGTCGCTGACGTTGTACTTGACGGTGTATGAACCGACGACTGCCGTGTTGACCGCGGCAGCGTCGATCACGATGGATCCGGTCAGATTGCCGTCGTAGGAATCAAGGGCGGTGGCACCGAGTTCCGTGTACGGCGAACCGACCTCGATCACCTGCGGGTTGGCACCCGCAAGCAGGATCGTCGGGATCGTCGTGTCGACGACCTCAACGGTGCGTGTCACCTCGAGCGCGGCGTTGCCCGTGGAGTCGCTCACGTTGTATCGCACGGCGTATGACCCGACGACTGCCGTGTTGACTGCCGCAGCATCGATGCTGATGTCGCTCGTGATGTCGCCATCCACATCGTCGAGCGCCGTGGCCCAGAGTTCCGCGTAGGTTCCACCGGCTTCGATGATCTGTGGGTTGGCACCAACCAGCGTGATCACGGGTGGTGTCACATCGGTCACACGGAACGACACCTGCGACGGCGTCGCCGGGGTTCCGGTCGTGTCGTACGCCGTCACGGTCAATGTGTATGACTGCTTGGACGGTGGTGTGGATCCGAGGTCGAATGTATACGACCATCCCGTCAGCGATGATCCGGGGAGCGTCAAGACGGCGGAGTTGTAGGCCGGGGAAACCTGCCAACCGTCACCGTTCCACCACTGGGATGTCTCGCTGCTCTGGATCGCGATTCTGACCTCGTCCACACCACCGTTGTCCGATGCCGTTCCCGTCATGACGACGGGGCTCGGCAGGCTTTCACCTGGTGCCGGTGTATCGATGATCTGGCTGGGTGGCAACGCATCGACGACATTGACCGTTCGGGTCACCTCCACAGCAGCATTCCCTGCCGTGTCCGTGACGTTGTATTTCACGATGTACTGACCGACCGCGTTCGTATTGACCGGGTTGGTGGTGACGATCGAAGCGGTGATGTCACCGTTGACGTTGTCGGTCGCAGTGGCACCCGCATCCACATAGGTCGAACCGACGCTGACGGTTACGGGGTCGTTCCCGGCGAGCGTGATGACCGGCGGGGTCCAGTCGAACACGGTCTCTCCCGCGTTGATCGTGACCCATCCGGACCGCTCACTGCCATAGAGGGTCCCGACGCCGGGCACACCCGTGATCGGCATCCTGACGCTCGAAGGTGAGTTCACATAGACGGCACCGTTCTTGACGTACGCAGTGACATCGTCCTTGACGTTGTCCCACGCCGCCTTGCGCGACATGATCTGGCCGGCCTCGGCGAACTTCGGTTGAAGCAACGGTACGTTGAAGAAGCGTTCGTATCTGGCGAGGGTTTCATCGAACACGTCGTAGAACACACCGTCTTCTGCGATGTTCGATTGATGGAAATAGTGCGGTCTCGGATCGTTGGTGATCAAGTGGGGGAGCATGATCGACGCTTCAAGGTCGAGGTACTGCTCCCACGTCGGCGCGTAGTCGAGACACGTCGTGACCGGGGTGTTCACACAGTGACCGTCAGCACCAGCAACGCTCGGCGACACATAGAAGTAGTGATACTCGTCGAGCTGTTCCGCTCGGGTGGCGGTGTTGTAGTACACGTTGGCTGGGTAGCGCGGGATGGTCCGTGCGCTTCCGACGTTGTATGGGTCTGGCTGGACAGAGTTGTCCGCACCGATCCAGTCGATACCGGTATTGGTCAATGCAGCCGGCATGTTCGTGTTGAACGGGATGCTGTAGATGACGTTGCCGAGCCCAGAGTGTTCCCCCGTCACGAGTTCGCCTGCATCGAGGGGTATCCCGTGTGCTGCCGCCCACGCAACGTTGTCTGCGATCTCTGCCTCGATGAAGGCCTGTGTCATCGGGGGATCGAGGTTGTGGTGGTGGAAGGTGTGGTTGATCCAGTACAACTGGCCCTTCACGGCCAGAAGCGCATCGGTCAAGGGATCAGACCCGTTGTTGGCGATCGCTTCGACGCTGCCCGCCCCGTTGAACACCATGTCGATACGGATTCCCGTGGACGCCATCCAGTTCATCATCCGTGTGACATCGCCCGGGGTCATACGAATCATCGGGTTTGTGGCACCGTCATCTTCATATGTCGTGTTGTCCTCGATGTCCCAACGGTCGTCAGGCAGGAGCACATCGTCGATGTGCGCGGTGAAGTAGTTGCGGTTGTGTCCCAGGAACAGTCCGTCGGTCAACCACGACAACATGCCGTGACCCATGAGCAACGAATGGCCCTGGTACCGGTTGCTGTCGACCGTCAAGACCATCTCGGAGAAGCCGAGGTCGTTGCTGTAGATGCCGAGCACCGGTGCACCTGTCACCGACTCGGAAGCCAACACCTGGAACCGAGTGGGGTCAGCCACCGACCCGTAGTACCCGTGGGTCCACTCACCGATAGGTATCTCCCCGTTGAGGTACGGGAACACGTTGTGTCCTGCGGCGGTCAGATTCAGTATGTCGCCATCGACTGGACCTGATGCGAATGTGGTGTTCAGACCGAGGTCCGTCCACGGGAAGGCATACGCGTTGACACGACGCAGACCAAAGTCAGAGAGGAACGTCTCGACCGCAACCGCAGAATCGCTCCCACTGCCGAGGTTGTCAGAGCATCGGGTTGCACACACGATGCCCTGATAGAACGCATGATCTCCCGATGCCAGGTCGGCGTACGAGAGCGGGTTCGTCTCGGCGTTCCTCACTTCGTAGGGGACACCCTCGCGATCGAGCAACACCATCCACGCATCAAGGGAAGGCGAACCCGCGGCAGCAGAATTCGTGACCAACAAGAGCTTGAGATCTATTTGTGCGTCGGCGGGGTCGACGGCGTGTGCGGCGGGAGCCGGTTGGAGCGCGAGCACTCCCGCCACCATCGCGACGGTCAGTACAACATTGAGTGTTCGTTTCCAACGGGTCATCGTGAGTCTCCTGCGGCCACCACCGCGACTAGTGATCGGGTCGGCGTTTCGGTCGCGGCGAGTTCCTGGTACTCGGCGCGATATCGATCCGCCATCAGTTCAAGTGTGAGTTCAGAAAGGGCACGTTTGCGGGCGGCCTTGCCGAGGCGATGCCGCTCCGTGTCGTCCTTCAAGAGCCGGATGAGCGCCGTGCCCATCGCCTCCGGATTCCGGGGTGGGACGAGAAGCCCTGCGTCCCCGACCGCTTCGGCGACACCGCCCACGTCGGTCGACACGGTCGCCCGACCGGACATCATCGCTTCGATGACGGTGAACGGGAACCCTTCGGAGATACTCGAGAGTGCAACGACGTGGCCGGCGACGAACGCGCCTGCGACCGGCGAAATCAATCCCTCGAATGTCACGGCGTCGCCGAGATTGTTGTCCTCGATCGCCTTGACGCACTTGGCGTGGTACTTCTCGTTGCCCTCCGGTACCGGGCCGAACAGTCGCAGCCGTGCATCGGGAATTTCCTCGCGCACGAAGGCGAACGACTCGATGAGCGTGACGACATCCTTGAGAGGGTCGACCCGACCGACCCACGAGACGGTCGGCACATCGGGTTCAGATGCGATGGGCGGAAACCCGGCTGGATCGACTCCGTTATATATGGTCTTGATCCGTTCGGGTGGTGCGCCGGTCTCGCGCTCCCATCGTCCGTTGTAGTCGCTCACCGGGCTGATCACCTCTGCGATCTGGAGGGTGGCCTCGTTCAGGGCGGAGAAGAAGTGGAGATGGAATGCCTTGACGCGGTCGCGTCCCATCAGCTTGTGCGACTCGATGAACCGCTCCCGCAGGTACACACCATGCTCGGTGAGCAGGATGGGCGTGCCGTTGGTCCACTTCGCGGTGAGTGCCGGAAGCGCACAGAGACCGTTGGCGGTCGTGTGCACAAGGTCGGCTGTGGGAAGGACGTGGAGGGGCACGAGGAACCTCGCCATGGCGGAGGTCACCTCAAGCACATCGAACAGGCTCGGTGGACCCATCTGTGCGAGTCGATCCGTACCGGACCTGCGTGTCCAACGGTCACGAACGAGTTCGAAGGCCTTGGCGGAGCGCAGACCCACATCGAGGGGTACGTCGTGGCTCGCCTCCTGGAGTGCTCGGACCGCTCGGAGGAATGCTGTTGGTCTGTCGATCAGGTAGGGATCGAGGAAGGAGGACAAGAGCGCATCAAAGGAGTCGAGAAACTTCTTCTGGGCGAGCCTGTGGTAGTGGCTCAGATCGCGTTCGGTCGTCGGGGCCAACTCGATGGTCGTGATCGACGTCACGTTGTCGGGCAATTCCCAAACCGGAGGTTTGCTCACCCCGGGCGAGATCGCGTAGAGCGCGAACTCGACATCGTCGAGTGATCGGATCAGGCGGTCGCACCACACGCTCACGCCTCCGTGGACGAAGGGGTACGTGCCCTCGGTGGTCATGGCGACCTTCATCGATGCACCACCGGATTCTGAACCGATCGCACCGCAACGGTGACGAACGTGACTGCAAGCACCAAGCATCCCAGTGCGTACATCCCGGACGCGACGATCGGCGACAGGTCGGCAAAGGCGAGGAGGCTCCCGACCTCGACGAGGAATACGATCGACCCGACGATGGACAGTGCGATCCTGCTCGTGGCAACCAGGATGAGTCCTGCGAAGAAGGCGAGGCTCAGGAATGCGAACCCGACCATCAGGACGACTCCCTCGGCCGTGAGGGCGTCGAACCAGTACGCCAAAGCCCCGACGCCGCTCGACGCCACGACGACCGACACCGCCACGACCGCGACCGACTTCAGTGCCTCGCGCCTGGCGAAGCGTGCGAATCGCGTCATGTCACTGATACGGATCATCGCCCTGCGCGTGGCAGTGCGCATCGCAGACAACCGCCACTCGGCAACACCCATGGTCAGGACCATCCCCGACGCAGCGACGCTGATCGTGAGCAGCGCCGAGTCGGTGCCGATCACGGCCAGAGCGGACACTCCGATGATCGCCGCCCACATCAGACCGAGCACCGCCTGGGTCATCGCGATCTTCCGGTCGTGGGGGGTCATCTTCGGGAAAGGCACACGCCTGGGGTTGTATGTCGAACCCAACGCCGCGAGGTAGATGAAAGCGGGCGTGGCGATGGTTGCGATCGCGACAGCTTCGTGCGTGATGGCGTCGGTGAAGAGGGACGCAAGGACGACCGTGAGTCCCGGTGCCAACATCGCGATCAACAGCTTGTCGCGGCCGAACATGATCAACGTCGCGGTCCCGAGGAGATATGCCGACTGCCCCGCCGCGAATAGGAGCGGCGCGGGATCGAGCCCATAGAGCAGGATGCTGACGCCGCCGGCCACGAGCGAGATGACGATGACACCGAGCAGCAGTGATCGCCGTGCCATGCGATGCGCTCCGCCGAAGTCCAGCCGTCCGGTCAGCCGGAAGACGAGTGCGCCGAAGCCCTGGTTCCACGACCACGCAGCGACGAGCGCAACGAGTCCGGCGACGAGCAGATGAGAACTGTGCAGGATCGACCCCACCGCCGCGAAGAACGCGAGCGGTGCCAGGTAGATGGGACCTCTGATCAACTTCGCAAAGGTGGTGCCACCGGCCGGGTCAAGGAGTTCATCGTCGGGCGGAGCTGCACTCTCCTCGGTCCGACGCAGCGGGACCGATCGGTACAGCTCCTCGGCAAGCGAGAACACCCCGGCGCGTCCGAACCGCTCTGCGACCAACCGGTCGTTCAGTCCCTCCGCTTCGAGCAGAGCCGCAATCTGGTGTGAGGTGACCGCAGCGGTGCAGGCGTCGTTGAGCTGACGGGACAGGGTCGCAACCGAGTCGTCCGAACGTCGCTCCTTGAAGGCACCTGATGTGGTCGTCTCGAGTGTGACGCCCAGCGAATCTGACTGCGGACCGTGTTCGACTGTGGCCGTGCGTTGCTGGCGGAATGCACTCGTCATGCGCTCCGCCTGTCGGCAACGTGGGTTGCCCTGATGGATCGCGATGCAATCGCGTCCGACTGTATGACCCCAACGCGCTGATGTGGCACGTCTTTTGTGAGCTGCTGTCCCACTCGATACCTTCCCCGTGTGCTGTGACGCACGCCTCCGATATCGGATAAGCCCTACCCGATATCGCAGCTAGTAGCCCCTTCGCTGCTTTCCGTGGTCGATTGTAGACTACTCTGCGTGGTTGCGCAGCAAATTTCTTTTCGCTTTTCGCGTTCTCGGATTCGCTCCGGATACAGTGCTTCCCATGCGGCCACGGTGCCTGCGCAGCCATCCTCGAAGTTCGACGAGCCGGTCGGATCGGCGGGGTCGCCGATAGGCTCACAACGGAGTCGGAACGACTTGGAGGTCGGTTTCGTGTCGGGTACTCGTTTCCCTCGAACGGCGACAAAGATCGCCCTGGCGCTCGCGGCCGTCGCACTCGTCGGTGGCTGTTCGCCGAGTGACTCGCCAGGTGGCGGTTCGACGACGGTCGCGCCCGTGGCAGGGTCAGACGACCGATGGGTCCCAGCAGTCGGTGCCTCCTGGCAGTGGCAGTTGACCGACCCGATCGATACGTCCGTCGAAGCCGATGTGTTCAACGTCGACCTGTTCGACGTGGACGCGGCGACGATCGATCGGTTGCATGCGAACGGCAGTCGGGTGATCTGCTACATGAGCGCCGGTTCCTGGGAGGACTGGCGCGAGGACGCGGGGGACTTCCCCGATGAGGTGTTGGGGAACACGAACGGGTGGGAGGGGGAACGATGGTTCGACATCCGTCGTCTCGATGTGCTTGGTCCGGCCATGGAGGCGCGGATGGATCTGTGCAAGTCGAAGGGCTTCGATGGTGTCGAGGTCGACAACATCGACGGGTACGCGAACGACACCGGGTTCTCGTTGTCGGCCGCCGACCAGATCGCGTACAACGAATTCCTTGCCGACGCGGCGCACGAGCGGGGACTCTCGATCGGTCTCAAGAACGACCTCGATCAGGTCGGCAGGTTTGTCGACTCGTATGACTTCGCCATCAATGAGGAGTGTGCCGAGGCGGGTGAGTGTGACCGGCTCACGCCATTCATCGACGCTGGCAAGGCGGTGTTCCACGTCGAGTACGCCATGGATCTGGATGAGTTCTGCCCCGAGACGACAGCGCTCGGATTCTCGTCGATCAAGAAGCGGCTCGACCTCGATGCGTGGATCCAAACCTGCCCGTAGGTGGGTGCCTGCGACAGACCCGAGGTGTCAGTCGGCGTGTTCCTTCGTCTGACCGGTGATCGATTCCCTGCCGACCACGAACCACACCGCGTGCACAGGGACGTCGCCCTTGTTGAAGAGGCGATGGGGGGTCGTCGAGTCGAAGGCGATCGAGTCGCCTGGCTGCAATTCGTACTCTGTGAAACCGATCTGGATCCCGAGCGTGCCCTGTGTCACGTAGCCGAACTCGCGTCCGTGGTGCCGCATCAGTGAGTTGTCCGGTGTCGATGTTCCACCGACCTCATAGATCGCATGAAGGAAATCGATGTTCGGCTCGGTGCTCGCCGTGAGCTCTTCCCACCGGACGCCCGACGCGAGATCGATCGACTGCCCGGTCCCGCGCCGAACGACGGAGGTCTGGGTGCCGGTGAAGACGTCCACCTCCGCGGGGGCGACATCGGGTTGCGCGTTGTCGCCCCTGATGACGCTGTCGAGCGAGACACCGAGCTCGGTCACGATGGCGTACAACGTTCCGACGGACGGCTTGGTCATACCACTCTCGAGTTGGGAGATCAGACTCGGTGACAGACCGAGTCGCCTTGCGAGTTCGCGCTGGCTGATGTCGGCGTTGATCCGTTCCTCGCGGAGCCTCTCACCGATCGCGTCGATGGCTGTCGGTACGTCGTTCACGGGTTGCATCTCACCTCACATCCACATCCATCCGCCATCGACGTAGAGATTCTCGCCGTTGACCGCCCGGTTCTCGAGGAGGAAGACCGTCGCATCGACGACGTCTTCCATCGATGCGAGTCGCTTGGTCGGTGTCCTGGCCACAACCGCATCGAGGGGCTTCTCCTCCCAGAAGGGCGAGTCCCCGACGATACCCGGATGGATGGCGTTGAATCGGATGGGGGCGAGCTGGAGTGCGAGGGTCCCGATCAGTGCACTCACCCCGCCGTTCACCGTGGTCACCGTCGTCGACCCCGGATAGGGGCGGTCCTTTGCGCGTCCGCCGAACAGGACCACCGACGAGTCGTCCGAGAACCGACCGCTCAGTGTCTGGATCGTGGCGGTGTATCCGACGAGCTTCATGGTCGTGAGCATGATCGCGTCGGGAATGCTGTACGCATCGATCGGATTGTTGTCCCTCGCGATTGCGGCCAGGACGAGCCGGTGGACGGGACCGAGGTCAGCCAGAGCTCCCTCGATCGTCTCCGGTTTGCTGAGGTCGAATGCGATGCTCTGCACCCCGTCGCCGATCCCTGCAGCGATCGATGCGCAGCGCTCCTCGTCGCGTCCGGTGATGACGACCTCACGTCCCAAGTCGTGGTAGTGCCTTGCGACCTCGCGCCCGATGCCGCCCGTCCCCCCGACCACGAGAACCAATCCGTCTGACATGTCTGAGCGCTCCTTGTTCGAGGACGCCACCGACACTAGACGAACTCGGTGCCCGATGTGTAGTCCGACTGTTGTTCGCGCGGAGCGTTTGCCGGTATGCGCTTGGCAGTTTCAAGATTCATTGCTTCATGTGGTGGAAATCCGGTGGCAACAATGTGTAGTGTCACTAATCAATGATCGACAAGAACCCAACAGTTTCAGTTATCGGTCTGGGTCGGATGGGCGGTGCCATGGCAAGAACCCTTCGGCGTGAAGGGTTCGAACTCGTGCTGTGGAACCGTGATGTCGCAAAGGCGCAGCGTCTTGCATCCGAACTCGGCGTCGCATCCGAGGAGTCAGCGGCCAAGGCAGCAGCACGATCCGACATCGTCGTGTCGAGCCTTGCCGATGACGCTGCCGTGGAGGAGGTCTACCTCGGCCCGGGTGGCATCGTCGAGGGGATCCGTGCTGACGCCATCGCACTCGAGACAAGCACGATCGATCCCGAGACCGTCAAGAGGGTCGGGGCCGAGGTCGACACTGTCGCCGCGGGGTTCCTCGACTGTCCGGTGTCGGGAAGCGTGTCGACGGTGGAGCAGGGCACGCTGACAATCATGGTCGGCGGCGATGCAGAAGTTCTCGATCGGGCGCGACCCGTTCTGGACGCGCTTGGTTCGAGGATCGTCCACGCAGGGGACCGCGGTGCGGGTGCCGTGACGAAGCTGGCCGTCAATGGACTCGTGCACGGACTCAACGTTGCGCTCTCGGAGGCGGTCGTGCTCGCGGAGCGCGCCGGTGTCGATCGCGAGACCGCATACGAAGTCTTCGCCAATGGCGCGGGCGGGGCACCGTTCGTCACCTACAAGCGCGCTGCGTATCTCGATCCCGACGGAACGCCGGTTGCGTTCAGCCTCGACCTCGTCGCAAAGGATCTCGAACTGATCACGGGACTCGGTCACAGGGTCGGCGCCCCGATGCGTCAGGCACAAACAGGTCTCGACATCGTCAACGATGCCATCGGGGCCGGACTCGGTGATGCGGATCTGAGCGCCGTTGCCGTGTATCTGAGACAGGAGGCTCGATGAACAACCACATCGTCGTGATGGCGTCGGACATGGATCTGGTCACGCCCTCGGAGTTCGTCGGCCGGAGCTCCGGGTACACCGCACACAGTGTGGTCGATGAGCCATCGGGTGGGGTACAGATGGGGTTCAGGGTCTCGGTGCTCGGACCCGGCGGTCATGTCGACACCCATGTGCATTCGTTCGAGGAGTCGGTGTATGTCATCGACGGCCATCTCACCCTCGACACACCCGAGGGAAGTCACGAGCTTGTGACCGGCGACTACGGACTCCTCGTTGTCGGCACGTCCCATGCGTTCAGGAACACCTCGGATTCCGATGTCACGTTCGCCGAGATGAAGGCTCCTCTGCCACGGGAACGCTTCGGATTCGACACGCAGTTCCCCCCGCCCCTCGGGACCGCCGCAGCGTCGCGCATCGACGTGCGGGATCCGAGGACGCTCACGTTCGGTCACATCGACCCCGAGTCCATGGACCCGACGCTCCAGACCCAGGATCGTCTCGCCCTGAGCGCAAGCATGCGCACCGCCCTCCTCGTGTACAGCGGCATCAGTGTCAAGATGATGATCGACTCCGATCTGGGGGCCGATCTGTCGACGATGTTCATGGTCCAGTACGAGCAGGGCGGTTTCGCTGGGGCACACGACCACCCACTCGAAGAGGCGTATCTGATTCTCGAGGGCCAGGTCGAGGCGTCGTTCGACGACAAGAAGTACACGCTGGGACCGGGAGATGTCGCCTGGGCAGGCGTCGGTTGTGTCCACGCCTTCACCAACGTCGGTGACGGCATCGTCCGATGGCTCGAGACCCAGGCCCCGCAACCCCCCGGACGACACTCGTATCGATTCTCACGTGACTGGATCTATCTCGAACAGGCATTGGCTGATGACAAGAGCGCGGACGACCGTCCGTGACGCGGCAAGGAGAACACAATGGATGAGTTTCCCGTAGCGACGAGTCCGGCACCCGGGGTGATGGGTGTCGATTGGGAGGACCGAGTCGACTTCGAGCGCCTGAGGCAGTACCGCATTGCAAGGGTGAGGCAGATGCTCGAGGAGTTCGATCTCGGGGCGGTTCTCCTGTTCGAGACCTCGAACATCCGATACGCAACGGCGACGCAGATCGGGTACTGGGCCTTCAACAAGGGTGAACGGTGGGCCCTTGTCACGCGGGAGGGTCGTCCGAAGGTCTGGGATTTCGGATCGGCCGCAAAGGCGCACCGGCTCCAGCTCCCTCACATGTATGACAAGGAGAACTCCGTCGGGGGCAACACCGGGCTCCAAGGGGCGATCGGTCCCGAGACCGGGCTCCACGCCCGTGCGGTCAGGGAGATCAAGGGTCACCTTGACGACCTCGGCCTCGGGCAGGAGAAGATCGGTCTCGACCTCGCAGAGACGGCCGTGTTCCTCGAGCTCCAGAAGTCGGGGCTCAACATCGTCGACGGTCAACAGGCGATGATGCGTGCGCGCGAGATCAAGAGCCAGGACGAGATCACTTTGCTCACCCAGGCCTGCGGCATGGTCGACGGTGTGTACCACGACATCTTCGAGATGCTCAGACCAGGAATCCGCGAGTCGGATGTGGTGGGGATGACGCACGCCCGCCTGTTCGAGATGGGTGCCGAGTTCGTCGAGGCGGTCAACTCGATCGCCGGCGAGAGGTGTAGCCCGCATCCGCATGTGTTCAGCGATCGACTGCTTCGTCCGGGCGATCAGGCCTACTTCGACATCATCAACGTGTTCAACGGATACCGGACGTGCTACTACCGCACGTTTGCGGTCGGGCGCGCGACCCAGGCCCAACACGATGCGTTCAAGCAATCGAGAGAGTGGATGGACGCGGCAATCGCCGTCGTGCGCCCGGGAGCCACGACGGCCGACATCGCAAAGGTGTGGCCACGCGCCGAGGAGTTCGGGTTCGAGGACGAGATGGACGCCTTCGGCCTCCAGTTCGGACACGGTGTCGGGGTGGGTCTGCACGAACGCCCGATCGTCAGCCGTCTCAATTCCCTCGACAGTCCCGTCGAGATCAAAGAGGGCATGGTGTTCGCACTCGAGACATACGCCCCCGCAGGGGACGGCAGGTCCGCGGCACGCATCGAGGAGGAGTTGGTCGTGACTGCCGACGGCGTCAAGATCATCACGCTGTTCCCATGCGAAGAGCTCATGGTGGCGAATGCATACTGACCCGAGGTACGACTACTCCGTGATGGAGCCCCGGTTCCCCGAACCGGTGGACCGATCGCTCGAGCAGGCTGACATCGATCTCGAGGTCCGCCTCGAGATGTATCGCAAGCTCCAGGAACTCAGACAGTTCGGCAAGCGCGCCCACGACCTGTTCCTCCAGAACCTCGTGAAGGGCACGACCCACCTGTCGCTCGGGATGGAGGCCATCGCAACCGGGTTCGGTGCTGCGATGAAGGATGGCGACTACACGTTTGCGACGTATCGCGGTCACGCCCATTCACTGGCCCGCGGTATGGACCTCGGTGCTGCGATGGCCGAACTGCTCGGTCGCGAGAACGGCATTCTCGGTGGCAAGGGTGGGTCCATGCACCTGACCGATGTCGACAAGGGGATGATGGGGTCGTATGCCATCATCGGTGCCCACCTATGCATCGCCAACGGTGCAGCCTGGTCCGCCCAGATGCGGGGTACCGATCAGGTCGCCGTTGCGTTCTTCGGTGATGGAACGACGAACATCGGGGCCTTCCATGAGGCGCTCAACATGGCCAAGATCTGGGACCTTCCTGTGGTGTTCGTCTGTGAGAACAACCTTTATATGGAGTACACCCCGATCGAGGTCATCACCGCCGTCGACCATCCCGCCGCGGGCAGGGCAGGATCGTACGACCTCGAGCCGATCATCATCGACGGCAACGACCCTGACGCGGTGTACCTCGCCGCCCGCGACGCCATCGCCAAGGCACGCAGGGGTGAAGGTCCTTCGCTCATCGAGGCGCTGACGTATCGCTCCGGTGGTCACTCGAGAGCCGACCCGGGGAAGTACCGACCTGCCGAGGAGGTCGCTGCATGGGCAGAACGCGACCCGATTCCGGTCTACCACGAGCGACTCCTCGCTACGGGCGCTCCCGAGCTCGCATTGACCCAGATCGAACTCGAGGTTGCCGATGCCATCGACGCCGCCACCGAGTTCGCCAAACAGGGTGTGGAACCGGGTGAAGACGTCCTCATGACCGACGTCTATGCGGACGGAGGTTCGGCATGGCGGAACTGACATATCGCGGGGCGGTGTCGTACGCCATTGCCCAGGAGATGCGGCGCGATCCGACCCTCGTGATGCTCGGCGAGGACATCGCCGCTGCCGGTGGCGTGTTCAAGACGACGGTCGGTCTCATCGAGGAGTTCGGACCCGAGCGGGTGAGGGACACACCGATTTCCGAACAAGCCATCATCGGTGCGGCGATGGGTGCGGCCATGACCGGTATCCCCGTCATTGCCGAGATCATGTTCTCGGACTTCTTTGCGGTCTGTTGGGACATGATTGCCAACGAGATCGCAAAGAGCAGATACATGACGGGAGGCCAGGTGAGCTTCCCGCTTGTGATTCGGACGGCAAACGGTGGTGGAGCGCGTTTCGGGGCGCAGCACTCCCAGAGCGTCGAGAACTGGACAATGATGATTCCCGGGTTGAAGGTGGTCGCTCCGTCAACCCCCCTGGACGTCGTGGGATTGCTAGCGGCTTCGATTCGTGATCCCGATCCCGTCATCTTTTTCGAACACAAGTCGTTGATGGCGGACAAGGCGGTCATACCCGACGGGGAGATCATCGACACCCTCGGCACCGCAAAGGTTGTCCGCGAGGGGTCCGACGTCACCATTGCGGCACTCGCCCTCATGGTCCCGCGTGCCCTCGAGGCCGCGGATCGTCTCGAAGAGCAGGGCATCTCCGCAGAGGTGATCGACATGCGATGTCTGGTCCCGTTGGACACGAAGACCCTGCTCGACTCCGTGACCAAGACCGGTCGATTCTTCACGGTCGAAGAGAATCCACGTCTGTGCGGCTGGGGAGCCGAGCTTGTCTCGATCGTCTCCGAGGAGGCGTTCTGGGATCTCGATGGTCCCAGCATCCGCATCACGACGCCGCACATCCCGCTGCCGTCGGCCGCAGCCCTCGAGGATCTCGCGCTGCCATCGGTGGAACGGATCTACGACACCATTGCCAAGAGCGTCGACACGGGGAGCGTGGCATGAGCAGGACGCTCCTTCGCGGTGGCTGTGTTCTGACCCTCGGGGACAAGACCCAGAACTTCAAGAATGCCGATGTGCTGATCGAAGACGACAGGATCGTCGAGGTCGGCGAGGGTCTCCGGTCCCGCGACGCCGAGGTCATCGATGTCACCGACTCCGTCGTGATGCCGGGGTTCGTCGACGCTCACCGCCATGTGTGGCGCTCACTGTTCAGAAATTTCGGTGCACCCGGGGTGGCCGCCGACGGCACAACCGATGTGGGTTCGTTCCATGAACCCGACGACGTCTATGCCGCGGTTCTCGTCGGACTCCTCGGTGCGATCGAGGCAGGGACGACGACGGTTGTCGACTGGTCGGACGTCCCGAGTGGGGATGGGTTCGTCGAAGCCGCCTTGCAGGCACATTCCGATGCCGGTCTGCGCACGGTCTATGTCGCGGCGCCACCGACGTGGGCTGGTGCGGCGTCGTATGACGTGGGGTCCCTTCGTGATCGCGTTGCCGCATCGGACCGCACGACCGTCGCCTACGGATCGGCTGACCGTCTTCGTTTCGAGAGCCTTGCCGGTATCGCAACAGCATGGGCACAAGCCCGTGAGCACGGTCTGCGGATCCACACCCATGCCGGGACGAATCCGACCGATGGCGGGGCGGTGGTGGGTCTCAAGGACAGGGACATGCTGGGTACCGATGTGACGCTGGTGCACTGTTCGAACTTGTCCGGCCCGGACCTTGATGCCGTGGCGGACACGAAGGCGGGAGTCGTGCTGACACCGTCGACCGAGATGACCGACGGCATGGGAGCCCCACCGATCCAGACCCTTCTCGACCACGGGATCGAATTCGGGCTCGGCGTGGACAGTGTCACCGAGGCCCCGTCGGACATCTTCGCCCAGATGCGGGCAACCATCTCGCTGCAACACGCCACCTTCTTCGACCTGAAACTTTCGGGCAAAGCCGGGCTGCCCAACATGATGACAACGAGAAGCAGCATCAAGCAGGCAACGATCTACGGTGCGAGGGCCATCGGTCTCGGCGGTGTCACGGGTTCACTCGAACCGGGCAAGCAGGCAGACATCGTCGTGCTTCGCACCGACCGACCGAACATTCTTCCGGTCAACGATCCGATCGGTGCGGTCGTGTGGGGCATGGACACGTCCAACATCGACTCGGTGTTCGTGGGCGGACGTGCGGTCATGACAGGTGGTGTGCTGGCTGGCGACGTCGACCGTGCCAGGTCCCTGGCATCGGAGGCGTTCACACGGGTCGCATCTGCAGCCGGGCTGCTCGTTGATGCTGCACCGGGGGCAGTCGGGTGACGGCGACACGCGCTCCCTCGTCGGCCCTCACGTCGTTCGTCGTAGCGTCGCGGTACATCCCTGTCTACATCGCCATCCTCTTGTTGGTTGTGGTCGCGAAGATCTGGGCTCCCGCCACGTTGACGACTGCCGCGTTGGGAGCGATTGCCCCATACGCGACCTTCCTTGCCCTGGCCGCGCTTGGGCAGATGTTGGTCATCATGACCGGGGGCATCGACCTGAGTGTGCCGGGAACGTTCACCCTCGCCGGGATGCTCGTCGTCGGTGTCGGCAAGACCTCGGACGACCGCATCTGGGTCGCCCTCGCAACGGCCCTCGTGGCAGCGCTCATCATCGGGTTGGTGAATGGCATCCTGATCGGTGCGTTCAAACTCAATGCACTCATCGTGACACTCGCCGTCGGTCAGATCGTGCTCGGGATCACCTATCGGTACTACTCGACGATTGCCATCCAGTCCTCCGTACCACCTGCGCTCGCGGCTTGGACGACCACCAAGTTCCTCGGGGTCAGTCGCATATTCTGGATAGGTGTCGTGGTGGTCATCGCGCTCGTTCTCGGGTTCCGCTACACCACCCCAGGTCGTCGGTTCCAGGTTGTCGGTGCCAACCCTGTCGCCTCGCGGATCAGCGGTCTTCGCGTCAACGTCAACCAGATGTCGGCCTACGTGGTTGCCGCGGTGCTGTACGCCTGCGGTGGGGTCCTCATGGCGGCGTTCCTCAAGACGCCCGGGATCACGTTCGGTGCGCCATACCTCCTCGGACCCATCGCCGCGGTCGTCATCGGAGGGGCGTCACTGACCGGTGGGCTTGCCAGCCCACTTTCGACATGGGCAGCCGCGATCTTTCTCGCAGGACTCAACCAGATGATGCGCGTGATGGGGCTTCCCACCTCGCTCCAGTTCGTCGTCTTCGGGCTGGTCATCATCGGGGGGATGTTGGTTTCAGGTGATCGGATCATCAAGGCCGTGGAGCGCATGCTCCGCGAGCGGCGAAGACCGAGTCACAACGGCAAACAGCAACCAATCACGGACTCGATCGATGAGTCGGTCGGGAAAGGAGCCTCGGACACGTGAGCAAACGGAAAACAACGAAACGGAAAGAGTGGGCGAACCAGCCCAATAGGAGGAGAGTATGAAACGATCGAGGATTGTGATCCTCATCGCTGTCTTGATGTTGATTGTGGCGGCGTGCTCCTCCGGTGAATCCGGAGACACGACCACACCATCAGGCGGCAGTGGGGACATCGATTACGAGGAGTACGGCGAGAGCACGGCTGCGGATTCGTCACTCGTCGAGAAGGCGCTCGGACCTGTCGACGATGTTCCTGAGATCATCCTCGCATCCATTGCGAGGGCGAGTCTTCCGCTCACCGACGAGCAGGTTGCCACGGCAATGGTCTGTTGGGCTGAACCTGAGTGCGACACCGGAACCGGTGGCGACCTCACCATGGGCTACGCCGACGGTGGTGGACTCAACGTGTGGCGTCAGGTGACCCACATGGAGGCCATCCTGCAGGCGCTGACGTATCCGGAGATCGGCAAGATCATTTCCACCGATGCACAGTGGAACCCGGATCCCGCCGTTGCTGCGGGTGACATCCGATTCCTGATCCAAGCTGGTGTCGATTTCATGATCGGCTATCCGGATCAGGGTGTGGCCATTGCTGATGCGATTCTCGAGGCTGAAGCCGCGGGTATTCCCTACATCGCGTACTCGGCCGGCTACGTCGGGCTCCCCGGTAACGATGGATCGCTCGAACCCGGTGTCGACTACACATCGATCGTCGGTGAGGATCTGTGCCAGCTCGGCACGAGTTTCGCTGACATCATGAACGATCAGGTCGGTGAAGGCACCATCGGGATCATGGGTGGTACGCCTGGCAATGCCCTGTCGGAAGGTTGGCAGAAGTGCCAGCTTGAAGAGCTCAACGACACGATCGAGGTCCTCGGACCTGCAGACACGTACTGGGTGAACAGCATCGCGCTTGAAACGATGACCGGCTGGCTCGCAGCCAATCCGGACATCGCGGGCTACAGCTACGAGTATGCGGACGGGCTCTACACGGGTCTTGATGCCTATGAGCAGCTCAGCATTGAGCCTGAAAAGCTCGTGATGACGGTCAGGACCGATGAGCAGACGTTGTTCTGCGACTGGGCAGAGCGCGGTCTCCCGAACTACCAGATCTGGTACTCGGCAGGTGGCAACTTCCAGTCACGCGTTGCGGTTACGGCATCGATGCTGAACCTCCAAGGGGCTGATATCCCAGCGGAGATCCTCGTGCCACACGTCATGAGGCTTGTGTCTGCCAATGACTGCAACCCGAACCGTGTCACACCAACCGTGTCGAATACGTCACTCGTGCCGGACCGAGTCCTGGCATTGATGTACCCGGACGGATGACCGATAGCAATTCCGCAGGAGGGTCGGCGAGCACCGCACCGGTACTCGAACTGGAGGGAGTTTCCCGCCAGTTCGGGTCGGTGCGGGCGCTGACCGACGTCAGCTTTGATTGCCGCGCAGGCGAAGTGCACGCACTCGTCGGCGAGAACGGCTCGGGCAAGTCGACCCTCCTCGGGATTGCCAGTGGATTCGTGGAACCCGATCGCGGCGTCGTCCGCATCGGGGGTTCACGACTCCGCACAGACTCGCCTGCACAGGCCAGAAACCTCGGCCTCGCAATGGCGTACCAGGATCCTTCGTTGATCCTCGCCCAACCCGTCAAGAACAACCTCTATCTCGCCGCCCGTCCCGCAGACCGGCCACCGTTCTGGCGAAGGAAGAAGTGGGCACGAAAGCTCCTCGCAGATTTTGACCTTGATCTCGAACTCTTCCCCGACCTGCCGACCGGCTACCTCACCTTCGCCGAACGCCAGCTCTTCGAGGTCGCAAAGGCGCTCGTGACCGACCCGAAGGTCCTCCTTCTCGACGAACCGACCACCGCCCTCGGCCCCGACGAGGTCGAGGCACTCCACCGCAGCGTGGCCGCTTGTCGCGACCGCGGTGTCGGTGTCGTGTATGTGAGTCATCGTCTCCCCGAGGTGCTCGACATCGCAGATCGCATCACCGTCCTGCGTGACGGGCGATACCAGGGGACCTTTGATGCTGGTGACACGACCGAGCCACAACTCGTCGAGCTGATCGTCGGTCGACCGTTCGAGGTCGCATTCCCGAAGTCGGAACACGAACCCGATACCGACAAGGAGGTGCTCGTCGTCGAGAACCTCCAGGGTCAGGCGTTCGGGCCGGTCACCTTCAGGCTCCGCAGCGGTGAGATCGTCGGCATCGCCGGTGCCGAGGGCAACGGCCAACCCCAATTGTTCGACTGTCTGGCCGGGCGCGTCCCGCCCAAGGAAGGCAGTGTGGTGTGCGATGGCACCGAGCTCTCATTGATCTCGACGCACCAGGCAGTGGATGCCGGAATCATGCTCCTGCCGGGTGATCGTAAGCACGAGGCGTTGATGCCGGTCCTCGGGGTGCGGGTGAACGCGACGATCCAGTCGCTCAGGCGTTTCAGCAGGTTCGGGGTGCTTCGTCGACGCGCCGAGCGCAAGGCCGTCAACGAGCTCGTCGAAGAACTCGAGATCAGGACACCGTCCCTCGAGCAGCCGGTCGAGTTCCTCTCGGGTGGGAACCAACAGAAGGTTTCGGTGGCACGAACGTTCCTCAAGGAACCGTCGGTCATCCTTGCGTATGAGCCGACCCAGGGTGTCGACGTCGGTTCGCGCTTCGACATCTATTCGGCGCTTCGATCGCGCATCGACGGGGGGGCGGGGATGCTTGTGAAGTCGAGCGACCCCATCGAGTTGTCAGGCTTGTGTGACAGGGTGCTCGTGATGTCCCGTGGCCAGATCATCGAGGAGATCCCTGGCGACGAACTCACCGAACTGCGCATCGTCGAGGCGATCGTCCGTGGACCCGGTCTTTCGAAGGCGGGACGTTCGGCGTTCGGGGCTGCGATGCCGACGGCGTCCTCAATCAAGGACGAGTCGTGACGACACGAGCCGATTCAGCGAGGCGTGCGTACAGGAAGCTCCTCCGTGACGCGCGCGACAAGAACAAGTGGCGCAAGATCGTCAAGTTCAGACTGTGGATGCCCGTTGCGCTCCAGATCATCCTGATCATGCTCGTCGCCTGGTTCACCACGACCCGATTCCCTGGGTTCATCAACTCGACCAACATCACCAACGTCCTCCTGCTTGCGATACCGCTCGCGATCGTCGCCATCGCCCAGACGAACGCCCTCCTTGTCGGCTACCTCGATCTGTCGGTCGGTGCAATGATCACGTTCGGCGTCATCATCGCCTCGTTCTGGATCACGAATGGTTCGAGCACGATCGACATCATCCTCGGGGTGGTGGCCATCCTCGGTGCCGGACTGATACTCGGTGGTGTGAATGCGGTCCTCATACGCGGGGTGAAGATCCCATCGATCATCGCCACCCTCGCCACGTTGAGCATCCTGAACGGCATCTCGCTCAGTCTTCGACCGAGCCCCGGTGGTGCGATCGATCGTGGGTTCACCACATGGCTCAAGAGCAGCATCGGCCCGGTTCCGATCGCGTTCATCCTGGTGATCATCGGGGCGGCTGCGCTCGACGTCTGGCTGCACGCAAGCGGCTCAGGTCTGCGGCTCCGCTCGACGGGGTTCGACGAGATCTCGGCGAAGCGCAACGGTGTCCGCACAACGTGGGTCAGGGTCCGCGCGCTCCTGCTGACCGCCGTGTTCGCGGCCGTTGCGTCGTTCTTCGTGATGGCAAGGTCGAGTGTCGGCAACGCCCAGATCGGCGACAGCTACGCGCTCAACAGCATCACGGCCGCCGTGTTGGGTGGTGCGGCGCTCTCGGGCGGACGGGCCACGTTCGTCGGTGGCGTCGTGGC
>CAZDIQ010000024.1:22045-23708 GCA_964505525.1 uncultured Acidimicrobiaceae bacterium
TGGGTGGTGCGGCGCTCTCGGGCGGACGGGCCACGTTCGTCGGTGGCGTCGTGGCATCGGTGCTTCTTGCCCTGATCCTGACCGCGCTGCCCTTCCTCGGGCTGAGTTCGGAGTACGGACTGATCATCATCGGCATCCTCGTTCTGATCGGCATCGTCCTGTTCCAGCTCGGTGATCTCAAGGAGCTGACGAAACAGAACTACAAGCGGGTGCGAAGGGTCATCATCGGTAGTCGTCCTCCCAAGGTCGCCGATGTGCCGGTGCTGTATCCCGAGGGCATCGATTTTGCGGTACCACCGACCGACAGGAAGCTGATCACCGGTGGCATCGTGCTGACGATGGACCCGTCGGCGAGCAGCAACACCGCTCTCGACATCCTCGTTGACGGTGACACGATCATCGAAATCGGACATTCGCTCTCGGCGACCGATGCCGAGGTCATCGATGCGACCGGGATGATCGTCATGCCCGGGTTCGTGGACACACACCGCCACATCTGGGAGGGGCTCTTGCGCAACATCGGTACCGATGTGCCGCTCGAGGGCAGGGCCGGATACATCTCGTTCGTCCTCCACAAACTCGCCCCGGCGTTCCGTCCCGAGGATGCATATGCGGGGAACATCGTTTCCGCCCTCGGTGCCATCGACGCGGGTATCACCACCTTGCTCGACTGGTCACACATCCAAGGATCGCCTGCCCACACCGATGCCGTCATCCAGGCACTGCGGGACTCCGGGATGCGTGCCGTGTTCGCCTACGGGTTCCCGTGGTGGGGCAAGTGGGAGGAACGTCAGCCGAGCTGGTTCGTGCGGGCCGCGACCGAGCACTTCTCGACGACGGATCAGATGGTGACCCTTTCGCTTGCGGCGGCCGGCCCTGAGTTCACCGATTTCGAGGTTGCAAGGGATCACTGGAAGCTCGCACGCGAGACAGGCGCAAGGATCACGACCCATGTCGGCGTGGGTTCCTATGGCATGGACAGCAAGGTGCAGCACATGGGGACCGCCGGTCTCCTCGGACCCGACACCACCTACATCCACTGCACGACGCTCAACGACACCGAGATCCAGATGATCGTCGACACTGGGGGGACGGTCTCGCTTGCGGCGCCGGTCGAGATGATGATGGGTCACGGCATGCCCCCGATCCAGAAGTTCCTCGATCGGGGCCTCGCACCGAGCCTCAGTGTGGACGTCGAAACCAATGTCCCTGGTGACATGTTCAACCAGATGCGTTCGGTTCTTGCCCTTCAGCGGACGATGGCCGCAGCGCAGGGCAAAACACCGACGACGGCGAACGACGTGTTGCGGTTCGCAACCATCGAAGGTGCAAAGGCGAACGGTCTCGACGGGAAGACCGGGTCGCTCACGAAGGGCAAGCAGGCAGACATCATCATGTTGCGCACCGATCGCCTCAACGTGACGCCCCTCAACGACCCGGCAACGGCCGTGGTGACCGGGATGGACACCGGCAACGTCGACACGGTGATCATCGCCGGGCGGGTGATGAAGCGGAACGGAACCCTCCTCCACGTCGACTGGCCAGCCGTACGCCGCATGGCCGAATCCTCAAGAGACGCAGTGATAGCAAAGTCCGGCTTCAAGCTGCCGAAGATATAGGGCAAGTCCACAGTCCACAGTCCACAGTCCACAGTCCACAGTCA
>CAZDIQ010000025.1:0-22871 GCA_964505525.1 uncultured Acidimicrobiaceae bacterium
TCCTCGATCTCGAGGTCGACGTCGTCGAGCACGGTCCGACCGCCCAACCGCACCGAAACACCCTCGTACCTGACCGTCATGTTGGTCGGATTTCTCCCGTTGGTGACGGGGTCGACCGGTGCCTGTCGGTCAGCGAGCTCGAACAGTCGGGCGGCCGCAGCGAGAGCCTGCTCCGTATCGGGGACGATCTGTTCGAGTGCCCGGATCGAACCCAACGCGACCAACGTGACGACCACCGCAACCACCATCCCCGATAGTTCGAGGACGCCATCGGACACCCGTCCCAGGCCAACCACCAGGACCGCCACGACGGCCAGCCCGGACAGAGCCGACCCGATCAGCGCACGGACACCGGCGGTCCGTGCGAGATCCCGGCGCAACGACACCGCCTCCTCGGCCGTCTCCTCAACCATGGCGCCCACCCTCTCAGTGGCGCCGAGGACGACCACTTCGTCGTACCCCTGGATGACGTCCGTGAGCAGCGCCGCGCTCTCGCCCTCGGACGTGCGGATGGCCGGTCCTGCCACTCGTATCGTGGATATCCCGACACCGACCACCAGGACCAACATCACAAGGGCGATGACTCCCCCGACCAGGGCGAGTACAGGATCGATCCACAGTCCGACCGCAAGGAACGAAAGTCCGGGCACCAGCACGGCGGCGACTGCGGGGGCGATGGTGTGCGCGTAGAAGGGCTCGACACGGTCGACGTCACCTGTGATCCGTGCTGCCAGGTCCCCACTTCGATCATCGTCGGATGGGTATGCGGCTTCGACCCATCCGAAGACCTGGCCGCGCAGTTGGGCGAGCATCCTGAACGCGACCGCATGACCGGTGAGTTGTTCCAGATAGCGGAACAGGCCCTTGGTCACAGCCAGGCCGACGAGAACCAGTATGGTCCCACCGCCCTCGAACAGGTACGAGATGGCCACGGCGGGGATTGCCACCCCGAGACCCTGGTTGATCACGCGACACAGGATCGAGACGAAGACCATCGTCCGCGCCGGTTTGAGAAGTTCGAGGAGGCGGGCGACCGTCGTGGGCGTGGTCATCGTCGTTCGCTCACGGTTCCGTCACCGAGGACGAGCACGCGGTCGCTCCCTGCGATCGTCGACTTGCGGTGCGCGATGGTGAGCACTGTCCTACCGGCTGTCAATCGGTCGAGAGCATCGCTGATCCGGGCCTCGGCTCCGAGATCGATGTTGGATGTGGGTTCATCGAGCACCGCGATGTCGGCTCCCGAGAGGAGCGCCCTTGCAATGGCGACCCGCTGGACCTCACCACCACTGAACTGGAGACCTCGCTCCCCCACGGGGGCGTCGAGACCTTCTGGCCTACTCGCAACCTCATCCGCCAACTCGGCTGCCGTCAGGACCGCCCACATCTCGTCGTCGGTTGCGTCAGGATCGGCCAGCTTCAGGTTCTCCCGCAGTGTCCCGTGGAACAGGAACGGGTGTTGTCGGACCAGGACCACCTCGCCCCCTGTCCGAACCTCACCAGCGTCAGGGGTCAGCAGCCCGGCGACGAGGGCCACCAACGTCGATTTGCCTGCACCCGAGGGGCCGATCAGCGCGACCCGCTCCCCGGGTTCGATGACGATATCGACCCCGCGCAGCACGGGAGACTCCGGGTCGTAACCGAATGTCACCCCGTCGAGGACCACTCGCCCGTCCTTCTCGCTGACCGTCGACGGAGCACCCTCCGGCGTGGCCATCGCCAGGATCGCCCTGGTCTGTCGTGCTGCGGCCCGGCCGATGGCACCCAGGTAGAAGAACCGGCCGATCTGTGACATCGGTTCGATCAGAGCGAGCCCGAGCAGGGTGATGGCGACCGCCTCGCCGATGGTCACGGCTCCCGTATCGAGACGCCACATGGCCAGACCTGCAGCGGCGACGACGGTGCCAAGGGTGAACAACGTGTCGACGGCGAAGAGGGCAAGTTGGTTGACACGAAGCAATGCCATGGTGTCACTGCGGAGACGCTCGGACTCGACCGAAAGTTCCTCCCCGTAGTCGGCGGCACGGTCGAGATTCTTGATCGTGCCGAGCCCCTGGACCCCATCGAGGAACCGAGCAGTGATCGTGTCGGCGGTTTCGCGATATCGGGCGCTGACATGGACGAACCGCTTCTCCATCCCACGCAGCAGGAGCGGGACAAGCGGGATGATGCAGACCAGGACTACGCCGGTCAGAGGGTCGATCACAGCGATCACGCAACAGATGAGCAACGGGATGACCACTCCGCTGATGAGCTGGGGCAGGAAGGTCCCACCCAATGCTCCCACCGCTGCCAAACCCTCGGTGGCCTGGGATACGACGGCTCCGGTCTGACGGGATGACCTGGGGCCGAGGACACCGACCACACCCAACAGCCGTGATCTCAGGTCGGCCTCGATCCGCACGGAAGAATCTGTGACATCCACGGGTATCCGATACGACAGGAGAGCGGTGGCAGAGAGAAACCCGACGACCATGACGACCGCCGATGTGGTTGGTTCGCCCGCAATCACGAGGTCGACTGTCCGCCCGATGAACACCAACGCACATGCCGTGGCCATCGCCCTGGCAGCGAGGATCACGACCGACCGTCGGATCCCTCCACGGGCTGCGACGAACAACGAAGCGACCGGCTTGGCGCTCCCGTCTGACTTGCGGCCCATCACCGAACGACGACGTGCGGGCCGGCCATGCGAGCGTCCTAGAGGCCCGAGTGGGGTTCTGCGCCTCGTGTGAGCCAGAAGTAGTTGAGGGCGCCCTGCATGCGCACGTACCAGATGATCATCCCGATGAAAGGCAACAGGAACCACAGGCCGTACAGGGCGGTTATCCGCGGTTCCTCCCCTTCGGCTCGATACATCTTTTCGACTTCGTCACCCAGCAGGAACATCGTGACCGGGTAGAACAACAACGTGAGGATCAGGTACAGCACGCCACCGAGGCCCTCGCCGCGGTACTTCTGCACTTCCTCGCCGTTCTGGTACGACCACACGAACATCCAGATGCCGAACGTGATGATCGTCACGAAGATCGTGAGACCCGTTGAGCGCGGGGTGCCGACGGTGCGAAGGTTTGGGGTGGGGGTCTGATCAACCATGGGGCGAATATAGCACCGCGTCGTCAAGGCCAGGCTTCGGGAAGGCCTCGGCTACCTCAGCCGGTCGTGGAACCGCCACTGCCCGCAGCAGCGACCGTGGCAGCGTCGACGATCAGCTGATTCGCCTGTTCGATGTATCCGCGTGCCTCTTCGATCTTGGCCTGGTATCCGGCGAGATCCCCGTTGCGCAGGGCGATATCAGCCTGTGCAAATGCCATTGCTGATTGCGCGATGAGTTGTGCCACGTGTTCCTCGATCGTCGCACCCGGCTCAGGGGTTCCACCTCCACCCGGCTCACCATCGTCGGGAGAAGAATCATCCGACGGACCGAACAACTTGAAGAGCACGTCGTCGAGGGTCTCGGCAATCTCGATCCTCGACTCATACGACGCAACCACCCGCTTGAACTGAGGAATGCCGCCGGCGATCGTGTCAGCGGCCAGGTAAATCGGCTGGATGTACAGGAGGGAATCGTCGATGGGGATAACGAGAAGGTTGCCCTTGATCACGTCCGAGCCGACCTGCCCGAGCAGCGTGAACTCAGCCGACACGACCGGATCCTGGTCGATGAAGTCACCGACCTGGCCCGGACCGTCGATCTGGCGGTCAGCCGGCATCGTGTATTCGATGATCGTGCCGTACTCGTCGAGCGGACCGCTCTTTGCAACCATGAACGCCGACATGTTCGGCCGGTCCTCGGGCGTGAAGGGTTGCATGAGCAGGAACGACAAGGTGCTCTCGTCCGGCAACTCCATCAACAGGTAGTACGGGAGCATCGGCTTGGTTGCGAAGTTTGCCCGCAGGGTCGGGTACGGGCTTGTGGAGGGGTCTCGTGCGATCTGCCACGGGTCTTCACGCTTGAAGAGTTCGACGGGGTCCTTCATGTGGTACATCGTGTACACATCGGTCTGGATGCGGAACAGGTCCTGGGGGTACCGCAGGTGACCGATCAGTTCGGTGGGGATCTCGTCGCTCGGGCGGAAGAGGTCGGGGAACATCTTCATGTTGGTCTTGATGATCGGATCGTCCGCATCAACGACATAGAAGTCGACCGACCCGTCGTAGGCATCGATGACCGCCTTGACGGAGTTGCGGATGTAGTTGATGGCGCCGGGGAGGTCGGCCCCGACATTCAGACGGCCGGTACCGGCAGGTTGGGAGTACGGATACCGATCCGACACGGTGTACAGGTCGACGATCCACACCAGCCTGCCGTTGGACAGGACCATGTACGGGTCATTGTCAACGTACAGGAACGGGGCAAGGAGCTTGACGCGGTCAGAGATGTTCCGAGCAATCATCACCCGGCTCTCGGCGCTGACCTGACCGGAGATCAACGTGTTCAGATCGGCGAATCGAAGAGCCCACGCTGCGCGCTGGAGGAAACTGCCGAGGGCAACACCGCCGGTGCCGTCGTAGGAGTTGCGCCGCGTCTCGGAGTCATTCGGACCCGCTGGGATATCGACCTCGCCCTCTTTCGATCCCGCGATGATGAAGTCGTCCTCAGCGGCATCCGAGAAATAGATACGGGGTTGTGTCACATTCAGATTCGGCGAGTTGGATGAGTTGATCGGCGGGATGTCCTGGAGCAGGAAGTCCGGCTTTCCGTCCGAAGTGACCGTGTTCGCCGGACTCAACACGACACCGAGACCGTGTGTGTAGACGAGTCGTTCGTTCACCCACCCGGAACCCGGTATCTGCTGCTCATCGAGACCTCTGGCGGAAATCATGACCTGGGTGACCTCACCATCGATGATGTACCGGTCGACATCGACATCCTTGAAGTCGTAGTAGGTCTTGATGTTCTGGAGCTCCGGATAGGTCTGCTCGAGGACACCCGGATCCCACAATCTGATGTTGTCGATCGTCGGGCGGTTGGCCAGGACGCGCTCGGCATCGAGATCCGAGGACGCCTTGAACTCGACCGTCTCGACGTCGGTCAGGCCATACGCCAGCCTCGTGAAGTCGAGATTGTGTTGGACGTACTCGGTCTCACGATCGATCTCGTTCGGCTCGACGGAGAACCGCTGCACCATGGCCGGGTAGATGCCGCCCACGCCGATGGATGTCACCAACCAGACACCGAGCGCCACGAGTGGCAACGACCAGCCACGGAACCAGACGTTCACAAGGAGGATCGCCGCCGAGACGATGGAGATGAAGATCAGCAGGTTGAGGGCGGGAATCTGGGCATGCACGTCCGTGTACGACGCCCCGAACACCTGGCCCTTCCCCGAGTACAGGAGTTCCCACTTGTCGAACATGTATCCGACCGCCTTGAGGAGGGCGACGAGCGCAAGCAGGATCGAAATGTGGACCTTGACGCCGTCGGAGGTGCCCTGACCCCGAGCCCCGAACCTGATACCGCCGTTGAGGTAGTGGGCCGCAACAACGACAAGGGTCACAACGAGCAGCAGTTGGAACAGCCACCCGAACACATCGCGGTAGAAAGGAAGACCGAAGATGTACAGGGACAGATCGTTGCTGTAGATCGGATCGACGACGCCCCACTGCACACCATTGCGCCAGAACAACCAGTCCTGCCACCATGCGCCTGCACCGAGACCCACCAGAATGCCGAACAGCAGGGAAAACGATGTGCGCACGGCGAACGCACGGGGTTCCATCCACTGCTGGTACCGCTCGAGGAGCTCGTCGTCCGGACTACCCGACACCATCAGGGATCGGGGAGAAATGCGGTCAACGACCCAAAGGTTGATCCAGAAAGCGACGATCGCTACCACCGATGCAACGACGACGAGTCCGACCTTGGTGAACGTCAGCGTCGTCCAGACCTTGGTGGCACCGAGTTCGGAATACCACAGGTAATCGGTCCACAGGGTCGCCAGCCATCGTGCGGCAAGAAGCACCAAGAACCCGCCAGTGAGCACCATTATCAGCGTGCGTCTGATGCCAGATCCCTGGCGGACTGCAACTGGCTCACGATTGATCACGAGTCGGAGTCTACGGGCATGCCGATTTTCCGGCGTCAGACGGAAAGAAGCGTTCTAGAGGCGCCGAAGCCGTCGCTCTGCCTCGTCGCTGCGCCACGTCCGGAACACCTTCGAGGCCGCAGCGGCGACGGCTCGCGTCCCCTTCCCCGAGCCCCGTGTGTCCTCGATCGCCGAGAGGACCGAGTCGTGAAGGTCCGATGCAAAGGCGGCGGCATCAGCGGATCCGTCTCCTCCGGTCGAAGTCGGAAGAGTGGCAAACGGCCCGTCGAATCGGTTCATGAAGTCGTCAGGTGGTACCCAGGCCTCGTCCGTCCTGAGTGCCTCCAACGTTTCGTTTTGGAGGTCGACGAGCGCTCGTTTGATCTCCTTGAGCGCCTCGTTCTGAGCGCCGAGAGCTTGCCCTGGCGACTCGTCGCCGACCACCACCTCGGGTGCGGGGGCCGGCGGGACCGCGTCTTCGAGTGGACCCGGGCCCGTGTCCTGTGGATCTGGTTCGGGTTCACGCGTTGCGACGGCGGTCGCTGAGGCGACCCGTCCCGCAGGCTGAGCGGATGCGACAGAAGCGACGGAGTCGGCTGACCGCAGGGCCGCAAACAGCGAACCGATCTCGTCGGGCTGTGGATCCTCATTGCGTTCGGCGTGCGCTGGATCCTCGTCACTCGTTTCGGGCGTGGATGGCGCTTGGGTGGCTGCAGGAGCCGAAGTCGCGGTGTCGGCCACCTCTGTTGCTTGAGCGGGAGGATCGATGTCCTCGGGCGGGACCGCCGCCAGCGCCGGTTCGGGTGGTGCAATGACTGCAACGGTTTCCAGTGCTCGTCTTTCTGCCTCGGCGCGCTCGGCCGACGAAGCACGCAGGGCGGTCACCTCTGCAACCAGTTCGTCCGAGTCGACGGGTCTCAACGTCACGACCTTGGATGGGGCCACGATCTTCACAGAACCGCCACCCTCGAGACCGGGGTGGTCGTGTTCGTCGTGCACCTCTGGTTCGGGTTCGGGGGTCTCGAGCTCTTGTCTGCGCGAATCGATCTCCTCCTCGAGGAGGCTGATGGATGCGCGGGTTGCCTCGAGCTCGGCGAGCAATTCCGAGCGCCGGTCCTCGAGCGCCCGTGCGCGTTCCTGGGCCAGGTCCGCTTGTTTCTGCGCCGACGCAAGAAGCCCGTCACTCTCGGCCCTTGCCTCACCGACGATGAACTCAGCCTCCTGCCTCGCGGATCGAAGGGCTTCTTCCCGATCTCGTCTCGCGTCGGATGTAAGACGCATCGCATCGCGCTCGGCCTCAGCACGCATGAACAGGGCATCCTCCTGCGCCTCCGCCCTGATCTTGTTCGCCTCGTCGACCGCGGAAGTGAGTAGTGCGGTCCCCTCATTCCAAGCACCCGAACGCAATGCCTGGTTCTGTTCCTTTGATGCCAACAACGCTGCGGATGTCTCGGCTTCTGCCTCTGAACGCCACTTCTCGGCATCGGTGGACGCTCGGGTGCGGATCCCCTCCGCTGCCGATCTCGCGGCCTCGAGAATCGTCGATATCTCGCCACCGATCCTGCCGAGTTCCTTGGCGAGAGCTGCTTTGTCATCGATTCCGAGCGCAAGCGCGTCGGCAGTGGCCTCGCTGACGGCCGATTCGAGCGCGGCGACCTCGTCCCCCAGCTCGTCGAGATACGCATCGACTTGTGCGCGGTCGTAGCCTCGGCGCACGACATCGAATCGGCGCGCCCGCGCTTGTCTCGGGCTCACATCATCGGCCATGCCCGCCAGCGTACCGGAGCAAGACGGAGTGTCTGGGGATTACCGCAGCGCTGCGCGCTGCGGAGATGCATGATCCAAGATCCAAGTACTCAGTCCACAGTCCACAGTCCACAGTTCGCGTCCGCTCCGTCTTCGCGTCCCCCCTCAGGGGGGACGGGCGAGCTTGCGAGCCAGGGGGGCGTGCGAGCCTGCGAGCAGCGGGAAACGGTCGGACGAGCGAGCGGATCGTGAACACGTTCCGCTGACCGGTGTCCGAATCCCGATACGTACCGAGTCGCACGCAGCGCGCTTCCGAAACCAGATACCCGGAGTCCCGAACCCGGAACGTCGGAACCAAGGTGCTGGCGGAGAGCGGAAAGCGGAAAGCGGAAAGCGGATAGCGGTATGCGTGGTGATTTCGTTCTGTGGGCTGGGGACCTACATTTTTGTACCCGCAGAACCCAGGGTACGCGGAAACACTTCTGTGGTCGTCAGTCCTGCGTCTGAAAGTTGAAAGCTGATTGCTCTCAGCCCAAGGTGTCCAGGAAAGCCAGGGCGTCCTCGATCGTGGCCACCTTCACGATCTGGATCTTGTCGCCTGCGGCGGCGACTGCGTCGTCGTAGTTGCCTTCGGGGACAAGCACCGCGATGGCTCCGGCATCGATCGCTCCGTGGACCTTCTGCTTGATGCCACCGATCGACCCGACCGTCCCGTCGACCCTGATGGATCCCGTACCTGCGATCCGTTGGCCGTGTGTGAGAGGCTCGGGAGTCAGCTGGTCCATGATCTGGAGCGTGAACATCAACCCGGCGGATGGTCCGCCGATGTTGCGTGAATCGATCTGGACATCGACAGGGAACTCGACGATGGGTTCGTTGTTGTCGAGAAGGACTCCGAGCATCGGCTTTGTCGGATCGTCGATGTTCGGGCCGAGTATCAGGTCGAAGTCGAGCGCTTCGTACGCCACTGCGTCGCCCGAGTCTTGGCGCTGGACGGTGACGACGACCGGGTCACCGACATTGAGCGGAGCGAGGAAGTCGACAACGTCGGACCTGAATGCAATCACTTCCCCATCCATGCCGATGATCACATCGCCCGGCAGCAGAACGCCATCAGCGGCCGAGTCGGGCACGGTCTCGATGATGTATGCACCGGTACCGATGAGCGTGACCTCGTAGCCGAGCTGTGTGAGTGCCACGTAGGTCGCATCCCGCTTCGATTGATCCATCGCCGCGAGACCCTCGCGCCGCAGATCCTCGTTACTCACCCCTGGTGGTCGCACGTCCTCACGGGCATCGATATCGATGCGGTCGTCAAAGTGCGCACTGACCCATTCGAAGACATTGGCTTCGTCGATCGAGACCGTGAGAAAGAACAGTTCACCGTTGTCGCTCACGGTGCCCCCCTCGACATGCACGAAATCCGACGTGTCATAGACGGGTCCGGGACTCAACGTGTAGTACGGCACGGAAATCGACCAGAGCACCCCGATCACGATGCCGAGCACGACCAGACCACCCGCGAGGTAGTAGGGCCATTTCGGATACTGCTGGGGAGGTCTCAACGATTCAGGCACGTCCCCGAACGGGTCGTGCGCCTCGGTCACCTCAGTGGTTGCATCCATTCCCGCGAGGTTACCGGTATCGATCCCTTCCGTTCGCCTGCTTCATGAGAACAGAGTGAAAGTAGAAAGTAGAAAGTAGAAAGTACAAAGTACAGAGTCGAGAAACTTGCGCCCTCCCTTCAGGGGTACGGGCGAGCTTGCGAGCCAAAGGGGCGTGCGAGCCTGCGAGCAGGGGGAGAAGCCGGACCTTCCGAGTCCCGACAATGACCGAGACGCTCGGATCCGCTCGCTCCCGAAACCCGATATGCAACTCAATGCCGGGCTGAAAGCTGAAAGCTGATAGCTCACGCCATCCGGTGCCGCGACACCAGCTCCGCTACCACCACGATGCGTTGGTCTGCTGAGCCTTTCGGATGGCAGGCGAACAAGGTCAGGGTCGGCTGCGGTCGGTCGTAGGTGATCCACATGTCCGTCGGTTCGACGATGAGGGTCTCGGTCACCCGATACATGATGTCGATGCCATCCCCGTCGGTCATCGTCACCAGGTCGCCCGCCACGAGCTTGTCGAGGTTGTTGAATGGTCGCGTGTGGGTCGATCGGTGTCCGCCGAGCACGACATTTCCGTCCGTTCCCGGCATGGACGTGCCCGCCCAATACCCGACACCACGGTCGAGGACCGAGAGATCGACACCGACGCGCACGGGTTCGTTGAGCCCGATGGCAGGAATGCTGAGGTCACCGAGACTCCAAGCCGCCGATTGTGAGACATGACTCGTCGGTTGTCTGGACGGCCCCGGTGCGAGGCCTTCTGGCTCGGTTCCCGCCACAGCCGGTGCTGCCATCAGCATCACCAACGCGGCAGCGGCCGCGAAACGAATAGAGTGGACCGACAGTCTCATAGTCAGTCAATCGGCGCATCGAGTGTCGGCCTGCACTGAAATCTATCGGCGGAGGACGAATGCAGACAGCCCACCCATCGAGAACCATTGCCAGCGTTGTGATCCCGAGGTCGACCGTCTCCACCATCGCCTTGATGGTCGGGTTCGCCCTCTTCACCGCCTTGGCTGCCCAGATCCGCATCGCTGTCCCAGGGACCCCGGTACCGATCACCGGGCAGACATTCGCCGTGTTGTTGTCGGGTGCAGCGCTCGGTTCACGAATGGGTGCAGGCAGCCAAGCGATCTATTGGATCCTCGGGGCCATCGGGTTGCCGTTCTACACGGAGGCAAGTGGGGGTTGGAGTGCAGCGACCGGCGCAACCGGTGGCTACCTCGTTGGTTTCATCGTCGCCGCATGGGTGGTTGGGCTTCTGGCCGAGCGAGGTCAGGACCGCACGGTGGCAAGCGCGATACCCGCGTTCCTGGCTGGCAACGCCGTCATCTACATCTTCGGCGTCTCGTGGCTCTACCTCAGCGTCGATGCCATCGATTCGATGACCGCAGCGCTCGCTGCCGGCTTCACGCCGTTCGTCATCGGAGACCTCATCAAAGTGGTGCTTGCGGGTCTGCTTCTTCCGCTCGCCTGGAAGATCGTCGATCGAACGAAGGGCGCCGATCTGTGACTCAGGTCACCGGTTTGATGAACACGGTACCCGTGAACGCCCCGATGATCCGGTCGTCAGAGCGAGTCACGTTCACCCGGTAGGTCGCAAGGGAACGACCTCGGGTCAGCTCCGTTGCGGTGGCTGTCAGCGTGTCACCGGTCGTCGTCGCACCGGTGATAACGAGATGCGTGTCGATGGCAACGGCGTCCTCCGGGTACGCATTCGATGCAAGGGCGAACGCACAATCAGCGATCGAGAACACCACCCCACCGTGGGTACCACCGAGGAAGTTCAGCTGATCGTCCCTCACCGTCATCGACACGCTCACCGATTCGGTCGTGATGGCTCCCAACTCGTAGCCCTGCGATGCGGCATAGGGATCGTTATGGAAAGCATCGCGGATAATGGAGGCTCGATCGGGCATGGGGAGAGATTAGCTCTCGGCGTCAGCCCAGGGTCTCGTGACCCATGGATGATGGATCATGGATGATGGATCATGGATCATGGAGGATGGATGATGGATGATGGACTCGGCAATCGGAGTCCAGAATTCGGAAAGTGGAAAGCGGAAAGCGATCTTGAATCTTGAATCTTGAATCTGGCCGACAAGTCGGCCTAAACCAGCTCTTCACCCAGATAGGCCTTGATCACCTGGGGGTTGGTCTGGATCTCGGTCGGGGTCCCGACACCGATCACCTGACCGAAGTCGAGGACGAGGATGCGGTCGGCGATGTCCATCACCAGCCCCATGTCGTGTTCGACGAGGATCATGGCGATGCCCATCTCCTCGCGGATGTCGAGGATGAACCTCGCCATGTCCTCGGTCTCCTCGAGATTCATGCCTGCGGCGGGTTCGTCGAGAAGGAGAAGCTCCGGTTCCATCGCGAGTGCCCGTCCGAGTTCGACACGTTTCTGTATGCCGTACGGGAGCAAACCGACCGGATATGAGCGCCACGCCTCGATTTCGAGGAGATCGATGATGTCTTCAACCTTCTCGCGGTTTTCCATCTCCTCACGCTTCGCCCTGCCGTACCAGGCGCCACCGGCGAACCATCCGACCTTGGTGCGGATGTGACGACCGAGGGTGATGTTCTCGCGAACTGTCATGTGAGCGAACAGCTCGATGTTCTGGAACGTTCTCGCGATGCCGAGGTGCGCGACACGATCGGGACGCATCCCGAGGATCGACTCGCCCTTCCATCTGATGTCGCCGTGCTGCGGCTTGTACACACCGTTGAGGCAGTTGAACGTGGATGTCTTGCCTGCTCCGTTCGGCCCGATGACGGCGAACAGCTCGCCCTTTTCCATCGTGAACGACAGATCCGTCAGTGCCGTCACACCTTTGAATGCCAAGCTGACACTGTCGAACTCAAGTAGTGGAGCCGTCACGACAACCACCGCTTGCGACGCTTGTAATGCTTGACGTCACGGAACGACCTGCGCTCTCCCTCGGCGTGGAGCCCGAGATAGAACTCCTGGACATCCTCATCGCCGAGCAACTTCGCTGCGTCGCCGTCCATCACGACCTTCCCGGTCTCCATGATGTACCCGTAGTCGGCGATCGAAAGCGCCATGTTCGCATTCTGTTCGATCAAGAGAACACTCGTTCCCTGCTTGTTGATGTCGACGATGACATCACGGATCTGCGCCACGAGCAGAGGGGCGAGCCCGAGCGAGGGTTCATCAAGAATGAGCAATGACGGGTCAGCCATGAGCGCTCGCCCGATCGCGAGCATCTGCTGCTCGCCCCCTGACAGATACCCGGCGGTGTCCTTCCGGCGGGCCGCGAGCACAGGGAACATGGTCATGACCTTGTCGTGGTTGTCCTTGACACTTGTGCTGTTCTTGTTCGTCACGGCGCCGGTCCGCAGGTTGTCCTCGACGGTCATCTCTGCGAAGACTCTGCGACCCTCCATGACCTGGGCGATGCCTGCCTGCACGATCTTCGACGCATCGAAGTCGCTGATCTCGACGCCGTTGTAGCTGATCGAACCCTTCGTGATCTCACCCTCGTGCACGTCGAGCAATCCGGTGATCGCCCGCAACGTGGTCGTCTTGCCTGCACCATTGGCGCCGAGGAGCGCAACGATTTGCCCTTCTCGTACTTCGAGGGAGAGCCCCCGGAGTACCAGAACGACATCGTTGTACACGACCTCGAGGTTCGCCAGTTCAAGCATTCAGTCGTCAGTCCTTCCGATCGGATGGTGGGGGTGCGGCGAACCGCACCCCCATCCGTCCTTGTTCGTTACAACTCGTAGCACGGAGCCGAGAAGTCGTATTCCGCAGCCGCGTCACTAGCGAAGAACGTACCGATCGGGACAGAGCCCGTGGTCGCATCCGGCTGGGTCAGCGTCTGGGACAGACCGCCTGCAGCTTCGAACACCGACAATGTCGGCTTGAACATCGCGCTCTCACGCTGGACATAGTCGTTCGGTGTACCCGCGTACGACTGGTTCGGCTGTGTCCCACCGAAGTCGACGCCCTCGATCTGAGACGCTGCGAGAACGAATCCCGCTGGGGTCAGATCGTTGTTGGCGATCGCCTGCCTGATGACAGCTTCGATCGAGATTGCCTCGTTCCAACCGACGATGAACGCATCACTCGGTAGACGGTCCGGGTACGCGGCCTTCATGGCATCCATCATCTTGTTGTTGCCCGGTGTATCCACACCCCAACCGACGTTGTAGCCGGACTGGTAGTACATGGCATCGATGATCGGCGCGACCGGCGAAGCCAGAAGAGCCGGGTTGTACGTCGGGCTGTTCCCCGAGAACGCACCGGTGTAGCCAGCCTGCACTGCACCACCCATGATCTCAGCACCGATCGATGGATTGGTCGTGAGGATCGTGAACTCTGCACCTGACGTTGCGATCCCTTGGATCACCGCGGTGTAGTCCTGACCCGGGATGACTGCTGCCTCACCGTCATAGACAAGCTCGAGGTCGTAGAACTCGACCGCCTTCTTGACACCGGCAGCGGCATCCTGACCGTAGTCACCAGGGAACCCTGCAAGACCGATCTTCGTGAACCCTTGCTCGACGGCGAACGCGACGATGTTCATCGACTCGAGGCAGTAGTTGGTGTTCTGCTCGAACATCACGCCGTGGTCGAACTCTGGGATCGCCCAGCCCGAGTACCAGCTCAAAGGAATGACGAGCATGTCATCCGCAATGGCATCAGGCAGCATGGCCACACTCGTCGGCGAACCGGTCGACTGCGGCATGGCGAGAACGTCCTCGTGGATCTTCTCGTACTTCTCGAGATGCTGCTCGACGTTGTAAGCCGTGTCCTCGACGACGAGGTTCACGGTCCACCCATCAATGCCACCAGCGGCGTTCAGGATGTCGAAATACACCTGCTGAGCATCCGTGATGTCAATGACGAGGGGCGCAAAGATACCGGTCAGGTCTGACAGCAGACCCAACGTGATCGTCTTGGACTCCACGTCGACACCACGGCCAGCCTGCATCTCCGCGGGTGGTGCCGCGGTCGTGGAGGTGGTCTCGCCACCGCCAGCAGGCGCCGTGGTGGTTGTATCAGAACCACTGCCGGCCGTCGTCGTCGTATCCCCACCGCTGTCCGAGCTACAAGCTGCAGCCAGGAGAGCGAACGCAAACACCACAACGAGCCAGCTGAATCGCTTTCTCATTCTTGGTCTCCTCTTGTTGATGTCTCTTGTTGTACCTCCACACCATCGCTGGATGCAATGTGGGAGAGATCTTTGGTCAGTATGTGAATGGCCACCCCTTCCAGTAGTTCCTGACCCGCAGCCAGATGCCGTACAGCCCCAATGGCTCGGCAATCAGGAACACCACGATCAGGACACCGAAAATGACGATGTTGAGCTGGGCGACGCTCAGCCCGGGACCTGCAGCATCGGGATACGAAACGATGCCGAGATAGTCCGATGGGCTTGAGCGGATGAAGATGTCTCCCAACCATGAGAACGGCCCGCCATCTTTGGCCTGCGTCGCAAGGAAGCCTGTCACATTCTCAACAATACGCGGCGTCAACACGACAAAGAAGGTCCCGAGCAATGTTCCGACGATCGTCCCGACACCGCCGATCAGGATGATCGCGACGAACTCGACCGACAGAAAAATGTCCCAGGTCTCGGGGATGATGCGTCCGACGACGGAGGCGAGAACGGCGCCTGCGAGACCTCCGTAGAAGGACGAGATCGCAAACGCCTGGGTCTTCGCCTTGGCATCGGCGACACCCATGACCTCCGCCGCGATGTCACGGTCGCGGATCGCCGCCCATGACCGGCCGATACGAGTACGCATGATGTTCTTTGCGATGAGGCCGAACACTATGAGCAGCGCCAAGACGAAGAAGTAGATCTTCATTTCTTCGGTCATTTCCTCGATGTGGACCCACGGCAGCAGATTGACCGGCCTCAGCCACCACCAAAGCGGTCCGTCGGTCGCAAACGAGATCAATGGTTCGGTGCCGCGCCAGAGCGATAGTTCGAGTTCGGGCCACGGGCGGCCAGTCGTCGGACCACCGGCGATGACTCCGAGGTTCCGCCAGAGATACTGACCGATGAACACAAGACCGAGCGTGACGAACGCGAGGTACAGACCACGAACTCGGACCGCAGTCGGCGCGACGAGGATGCCGACGAGCATCGCGACGACACCCGCCGCGGGCAGCCAGATCCAGATGGGCAACTCAAGACCCCACACCGTGCTCCCCGACTCGCCTCCGAGAACCACCGCGGTGTACGCACCGACCGCCATGAAGAACGCGTGCCCGAGAGACACCTGGCCTGCGACACCCATCAGAAGGTTCAGTCCGAGAGCGGCGAGCGCATAGATGAGGGCCTTGTTGATGAGGATCAACCACGAACCACCCCCGACGAAGCCGAACAACGGCAGAGCCGACAGCGGTGCCAGGACCGCGATCACACCGAGCAGGGCAAGCGCGACCTTCTTGGACGTCGTCGGGAAGAGTCCCATCTCGGACTCATAGCGTGTGTAGAGATTCGGCCGTCCCCTCATACGCGGCGGATCTCCTCTGTGCCGAACAGACCGTACGGCTTGACGAGGAGCACAAGCATCATCGCCAGCCAGGGGACGATCCCCGAGAAACCGTTACCGAGCCACGTGACGGTCCCAAGGTACGTTCCTGCGAAAACCTCGGCGATCCCGATGATGAGTCCACCGACGATCGCGCCCGTGATCGAATCGAGTCCCCCGATGATGACTGCGGGGAACGCGCGGAATGCGACGAGCGCGGTGAACGGGCTGACGCCTGCAGCGCCCCTCGGGGCGACCGATGAGAAGATTCCACCGAGGGCAGCAAGACCGGCACCGATCGCCCACGCAATGGCGAAGACCTTGCCGACGGAAATGCCCTGCGCCATTGCTGCTTCCTGATCGAACGCGGTCGCACGGACCGCAACACCTGTCTTCGACTTGAAGAACAACGCCAACAGGATGACGACAACGACGGTGACGATGATGGTCGCCACCTGCGTTTGGGCCAGCCGGAGCGGACCTATGTCGATGAGCGTGATGCCCCATGGGTCGCCGAGACCCGTGCTCGTGTTGTCGAGGAGGTCGTTCGTGATCGTGCGGATGATGAGGTCCAGTCCGAGGGTGATCATCGCAACGGCGAACAAGGGCTCGCCGATCATCGGTCGGATGGCGATCCTCTCGATGATCATCCCGATGAGAGCCGTGAGCAGAACGGCGATCAATGCGGAAAGTGACCACTGCAACCAGTCGGGTGCACCCGTGATCCATCGCCCGGGGATGTTGATCGTGACTGCGAAGTAGGACACGAGATACGCACCGAGGGCAGCGATCGCCCCCTGTGCGAAGTTCACGACCTGGGTCGCCTTGAAGATGATCACGAAACCGAGAGCGAGCAATGCGTAGATGGCACCGAGCGCAATTCCAGAACCGAGCGCATTGATGAACCGGTTCAGCTCGGACCCGCCTGCTGCGGCCTGCGCGAGGATGCCGAGATCCATCACGAATACATCGACTCCACAAGGTCGCCGAACATCTCTTCCATTGCGGAGCGCTTGAGCTTCATCGTCGCGGTGAGTTCTCCATCCTCGTGATCAAGCTCCTTGGGAATCATGCGGAACTTCTTGATCTGCTCGACGGTGGCGTACTTCGAGTTCACCTCGTTCACCACGCCCTGCATCAACTCGATGACCTCGGGCTTCTCGGCCAGGTCACGGTATGTCGTATAGGGAATCTGCCTTCGGAGCGCCCAGTTGCCGACCACGTCGTATTCGATGGCGATCAGAGCGGTGATGTACTTCCTACGGTCACCGATGACCATGGCTTCCTTGATGAACGGCGAGGTCTTGAGATGATTCTCGATCTCAGACGGCGAGATGTTCTTGCCGCCCGACGTGATGATGATGTGCTTGATCCGGTCGACGATCTTGACGTGGGTCCCGTCGACCCAGACACCCACATCACCCGTGCGGAGCCACCCGTCCTCGGTGAAGGTCTCCCTGGTCGCCTCCGGCTTGTTCCAGTACCCAGCGAAGACCGCATCGTGCTTCGACTGGATCTCGCCGGTCTCCTCGTCGATGCGGAACCCCGTCCCCTCGTACGGTTCCCCGACGGTTCCGAGCTTGACCCGCCCGTCGAAGTTCGTCGTCGCAAGCGCTGTGTTCTCGGTCATCCCATAGATCTCGTAGACCGGGATCCCGAGACCCATGAAGAATTCAAGAACCTCGGGTGCGATGGGGGCAGCGCCCGAGGAGGCATAGCGACATCGACGCAGACCGACGCGTTCTTTGAGCGATCGGAAGAACAGCGGATTGCCGATCCAGTACGCGAGACGGGCACCGAAGGTGAAGTCACCGCCGTTGGCAACCCGTTGCTTTCCGATGTAACTGCCGAGCTTGAGCCCGAAGTTGCTGACGAGTCGCTTGAAGAACGTCGCATCCCTGAGTCGTATCAGCACCCCGGCGTGGATACGTTCCCAGATCCGGGGGACGGCGAAGAAGATGGTCGGTTGCACCTCACGGAGATTCACCTGGACCGTCTCGATCGACTCGGCGAAATTGAGGATCGGACCGTTGTACGCAAGGGACCACGAGGAAAAGAGGCGTTCGGCAACGTGGCACAACGGCAGGTAGGTGAGCTTCTCGTCCGATGTGTTCTCACTGCTCCCCCTGGAAAAGCGGTTCGGATCGTTGAGCACATGGGCAACGGCTGTCTCGACATTGCGGTGGGTGAGCATCGCACCCTTTGGGGGTCCGGTCGTACCGGATGTGTAGATGAGTGTCATCACGTCATCTGGTTGGGCATCAAGCATCAGCCGTTCCACTTCGCCCTCGTGCGACTCCCTGTGTTCACGACCGAGCGCCATGAAGTCTTCCCAATGCATCAACCGTTCATCGGGAAGCGTCCGTACACCCCGCGGCTCGACGTAGATGATCTTCTCGACCGTCGGGTAGGCGCCAGGACCGGCGTCGAGGATCTTGTCGACCTGTTCCTGGTCCTCGGCGAAGTGGACCTTCGACCCGGCATCGTTGATCAGGTACTGCGTCTCGGCGATCGGGTTCGTCGGGTACAAGCCTGTACAGATGGCGTTTATAGCGACCGAGGCGAAATCGAAGATCAGCCATTCGGGTCGATCCTCGGAGTGAATCGAGGTGACATCCTTCGGCCTCACGCCGAGCGCGAGGAGGCCGTGTGCCGCGGTCAAGACCTCATCCCACAGTTGTGCCGAGGTCCGTTCGTGCCAAATTCCGAAGTCCTTGTCCCGCATGGCCACGCGATCGGGGGTCCGTATCGCCCAGTCACGGGTCCGCCATGCAACTGTCGGGAACGCATCATCCAGTGAGGGAGCACCTGTTTGCTCAAGTGTCGTGGTCATAATCCCATCCCTTGCCTCTGCGGGTACGGAAGTTAGCGGATACTAACTTCCCGTGCATTCGATTCTTGGAAATCCGCCTGAAACCCTTTGGAAACGGACTTATCCGGCTACCTCGGTCCGCACGCCGATGACCCGGAATCGTCGATCCACGAACGCCGGATCGGTGAGTGAGCTGTTCCCCGCACGGTTTGCACCGGTCACGTGGAAGTCCGAGAACGCCGCCGATTGGTTGACATAGAGGCCGCCAGTCAGATTGAAAGCGACCGATACACCGGCGTCGACCGCAGCATCGACGATGCCGTCGATCGCGTCGCCCTCGGCATAGGCAAGCCACGTGATGGCGCCACTCCGTTTGGCCGCTTCGGTGGCAAGCGCAATGCTCTCCTCCCTGGATTCGGTCTTCACGACGAACAGGACCGGTCCGAACATCTCCTGCATGTAGATGTCCTTCTCGTGGCCGTCGACGGCGACGATCGCAGGCGTCCGGACGGTGGCATCCGGGAACTCGTTGTTCGCGATGACCCGCGACGGCGACAGGACGTCACCTGAGCTCTCGGCCACGCCGATCCGTTCAAGCGTGTCAGTGCCCTTGATCGCACCGAGTATCCCGCTGGCGCGTTCGTCGTCTCCCAACAGCCCATCGATCGCGCGCACGAACCCGGCCACGACATCGTCGTAGGACACCTGACCGTCGGCCGTCGCCACGCCGTCCTTGGAGACGAACAGATTCTGGGGAGTCGTGCACATCTGACCGGAATACAGCGCCATCGACACACTCAGGTTTCCGAACACGTCCCGAAGGTTGGGTGCCGAGTCGAGAATCACAGAGTTGACGCCCGCCTTTTCCGTGTAGACCTCGGCGTGGTGGACGTTCGTCTCCAACCACTCCCCGAATCCCGACCCGCCCGTGTAATCGACGATGCCGACCTCCGGACGCATGACAAGCTCCTTTGCGATCCTCTCCCCCTCAGGGTCGACGATCATCTGCACCACGTCCGGGTCCGATCCTCGGCTCGCCAGCACGGTGCGGGCGGTCCGCACGAGCAGCGCGAGCGGAAGCACCGTTGCCTGGTGTGGCTTGATGACGACCGGATTCCCGGCTGCGAGACTCGCAAAGATCCCCGGATAGCCGTTCCACGTCGGGAACGTCGATACGCCGATTGTGACTGCCACGCCCCGCGGCTTGATGCGCCACTCCTTGTCGATCACAAGCGGGGGCCGCGATCCTTGTGGCTTCTCCCACCGCGTCGGTCCAGGGAGGGCGCTTTGTGCCGCATACACATACGCAACCGCCTCGAGCGCGCGGTCGAGAGCGTGCGGTCCACCCGCCTGGAACGCCATCATGAAGCTCTGACCGGTCGTATGCATGACCGCGTGTGCCATCTCGAAACTGGACTCGGCGAGCGTTTCGAGGATCGCTATGCATGTCTCGGCGCGCTCACGAGGAGACAACCCGGCCCACGACGGCATGGCCGCCCCTGCGGCATCGATCACCCGATCGATGGTCGTTGCCGGATACGTGATACCGAGGTCGATGCCGAACGGCGACGACTCCTCGACGGCCACGAAGCCGTCGTGAACCTGACCGGTGTCCAGCGGCGCCCCGAGCAGTGCGTTGAAGGCCGTCTCCCCGTTTGCAGGGGCATCGTCACCGTACGCCTTCGGATGTTCGGGGAACGCGCTCCAGTATGTGCGTTCGGCCGCTGCCTGCACGGCACGATCGAGAGTGTCTCCAAGGTTGGTTGCGTTCGCCACGATGCCCTTTCATCGGTTGATCCCACAATACGGACTCCCGAATCAGAATTCAGCCGGACAACCGCACGGTTCGGCGGCCGAACACTTCGGGACTTGCCCACTGAGAGTTCGGGTAGTCTTACGACGCACCCAATGGGAGGGAAAGTGTTCTCGAACCGTGTGGCGTGGACACGCGGACCCGGGTGTCTCGACTTGGCAGCGACGCTCAGCGACGAAGCGCCGATTGCGGCAACCGGCGATCTCAGATCTCTTTGCATCGAAAACCGGATCGAACTGCTCGTCAGCAAGAAGTTCACCAGTTTTGACCTCGTGTCCCAGGTCGTCCCGAACGAAGTCGACCTGACGAAGATCGACGCGGTCACCGCGGCGGTTGCCGACGGTCCCCACTCCCCCCTTGCCGTTGACATCGCCGCACGCATCGGTCGAAGCCTGGGCATCCCTGTGGCCGCAGCAACTGCGTACCACGCCAACGAGGATCAATCCGTTGCGACCGAACGGCTCCGGCTCCTCACAGCACCCCTTGCACCCGACGTCGACCAGATCGCGATTCCGTCCGACAAGGCGTCGGCAATCGTGGAATCCCTGACGCCGACGACCCTTCTCGTCATCGGGGCACCAGGCGGCTCCTGGTTCCAGCGACAGTTGTACGGTCCCGGGCACAAGTTGATCGTTGCCGCACCAGCGGGAGCGGTTCTCGTGCGATCCGAGCCGCGACGGTGCTTCATGGACACCCACGAGCCCACGGCGTCCGCCCTCAGCGTCCACCTCGCGGTCGGGGATGCCAAGCGTTTGATGGACGACGCGATCGCTCCTGTGGTCGACGAGGGACGGCTTGTTGGCATCGTCCGCAGAACGCTCATCGAGACGAGCGATGACGCGCTGGCCGTCGGGGATCTGATGGAGCCACCGGTTTCGGTCGATGCGGGCGAACCGACCGATGTTGCCGAGGAGCTCGCTGACTTTCTGGACGGTGGGCCGATCCCTGTGGTCGATTCGGACAGGCTCGTCGGCCTGATCCGGATCTGACGGAACAACCTCGCCACCGTCGTCGCTAGTGTCTTCCCAATGCCCGAAGCGTTCCTCATCGACTACCTGCGCACTCCGATCGGGAGGTACGGCGGTGCCCTTTCTGCCGTACGGCCGGATGACCTCGCGTCGCAGGTGATCCGGGACGTCGTTGAACGTGTCGGCGTGACTCCGGATGGCTACGAGGATGTGTACTTCGGTGCAGCCAACCAGGCGGGCGAGGACAATCGCAACGTCGCTCGCATGGCGTCCCTTCTCGCCGGACTCCCCGTCACGGTCCCCGGAGCAACGGTCAACCGCCTGTGTGGATCAGGTATGGAAGCCATAGGACTGGCAGCACGAGCAATCCGATCAGGTGAGGCCGACCTCATCGTTGCCGGCGGTGTCGAGTCGATGAGCAGGGCACCGAAGGTCATGGCGAAGGCCACATCCGCATTCGACCGATCCACGACCGTGCACGACACAACGATCGGGTGGCGGTTCGTGAACCCACGTATGGCCGAACGGTTCGGTGTGGACGAGATGCCGGGCACAGCCGAGAACGTTGCCAAGGAGTTCTCGATCTCCCGCGAGGACCAGGACGCCTTCGCGTTCCGAAGCCAGCAACGCGCCGAACGTGCGCGACTCGAGGGAGTATTCGCCGAGGAGATAACTCCGGTCTCGATCAAACAGCGGAAGGGCGATCCCGAGGTCATCGATACGGACGAGCATCCCCGCTCCGACACCTCGCTCGAGAGGCTCGCTGCGCTGCCCCCCATCTTCGAGGGCGGGACGGTCACTGCGGGCAACGCTTCTGGCATCAATGATGGGGCGTCGGCAACCGTGGTGGCATCCGAGTCGGCCATCGACAAGTACGGGCTCACACCGTTGGCACGGATCGTCGGCATGGCCACCGCGGGAGTCCCACCGAGGATCATGGGTATGGGACCTGTTCCCAGCTCGACGAAGGTGCTCGAACGTGCAGGTGTGTCACTCTCGGAGGTCTCCAACATCGAGTTGAACGAGGCCTTCGCCGCCCAGGGCCTTGCGTGCATGCGGGAGCTCGGTCTCCCCGATGACGCCGAACACGTCAACCCGAACGGTGGCGCCATCGCCCTCGGTCACCCCCTCGGGATGACGGGCAACCGCCTCGTCGGCACATCGGTAAGAGAACTCATCCGCCGCGACGGCCGCTACGCCCTGGCAACCATGTGCATAGGAGTGGGGCAAGGGATTGCCTTGTTGGTGGAGAGAACCTGATCCAAGAGTTGAGTACAAAGTAGAAAGTCCACAGTCCACAGTCCACAGTCGACAGCGAGAACTCTCGCGTCCTCCCTTCAGGGGGGACGGCAGACGAGCGTCAGCGAGGATGCAGGG
>CAZDIQ010000026.1:0-1266 GCA_964505525.1 uncultured Acidimicrobiaceae bacterium
ATCTCGCCCGCAAGGGCAATGATGTCAGCGGATGGTTCGTCGCCTTCGCGGACGACCGACTTGGCTGTCCCTCCGCCGGCCCGTATGGCATCGACTATCGGCTTGCACAACTCAACTCTCTTGTTGCCGAGGTACTGATCGATCACCGCATCGTCGCCAGGCCACGACCGTGGTCCCGAACCGGAGGCGAGCGGGGTGTCCACGTACTCGGCATCGGCGTCGACCGACGGTGTCGCCGACTCGCCGAACTTCTCGCGCAGGTCGGTTACGAGGGATAGCGGGACGCGGACGATGGTGGCGACCGTCGTGTGTCCGTCGGGACCGGCCAACGATGAAGCGAAGGACGCTGCTTTGTCCACATCAATGGAGCCGTCCGTTGCGACGAGCACGTGCATGGTGATCCTCCCACGAATCGGATGTGCGACGTAACACTAGCGCCACCCCCCGGACCGGTGCCGTTCGGGGTGCGGAAAGCGGAGAGAGCAGAAAGCGAATCTGTCCTCGGTCATCTGGATGATGGATTATGGATGATGGACCCGGAAGCTTTCAGCTATCAGCTTTCAGCTTTGAGTTCACAGTTTTCAGTTGACAGTTCACAGTCCGGCACGAGGTTCGGTTTCGACTCGGTCGGGAGCGAGTGCAGCGAGCGTCTCGGTACTCATCCGGATTCGGGATTCGGATAGCGGTAAGCGGATCTGTCCTCTGTCCTCTGTCCTCTGTCCTCTGTCATCTGAATCCTCTGTCCTCTGAATCCTCAGCTGAGATACGGCTGCCATGCTTGCTCGGCGCGTCCGCCTGCCGCGACGTGGACCCAGTCGAAGCGGCCGGGTGACCTCGGGGGTCGGGTGAGCTCGAGCCCTGCCTGGGCCGGTGTCCGACCTCCCTTTCGGGTATTGCAGCGGCGACACGAGGCAACCACATTGTCCCACCGATGCTTGCCACCTTGCACCTTGGGAATCACGTGATCGACATTCTCGGCGTGTCTCCCGCAGTACTGGCACGTGTGATTGTCCCGGAGAAAAATCGCACGCCGACTCAGGGGAACGGCTCGCCGATACGGAACATTCACAAACCGTCGCAGCCGCACCACGGACGGCACATTGAATGCATCGGATTCCGCTCTCCACATGCGCTCGGAGTCAGCCACCATGTCGGCGCGGTCGCGCAGCAAAAGCACGAGTGCTCGGCGCGCCGAAACCACCGAGAGAGGCTCGTTCGATGCGTTCAGGACCAACGTTCTCATGCGGCCGGAATCGTACCACCGGG
>CAZDIQ010000026.1:1366-7580 GCA_964505525.1 uncultured Acidimicrobiaceae bacterium
TGCTTTACTGCCACCTACAGGAAGGCATCATGCGTATAGCTGGCTATGTTCGTCAGACCCCCGGTCTGAAAGATCCGGACACCGCGTTCGCCCAGAGTGAACGGGTGCGCAGGTGGGTGCGCGACACGGGCAACGAGTTGATTGCCGTCTGTCAGGATCACCACGCCTCGGTGGCTCCGTCTGACCGACCCGGATTCAAGGCGCTGCTCGACATCGTGCGCAACAACGGCGTCGATGCCGTGGTCCTCGCCAACCTCGGTGCGCTGTCCCCCGACAAGGTCATGCAGGAACTCATGATCGCCGATCTGCGCTCCGGAGGCGCGACGGTCATCGCCACCGAGGACGACGACCTCGAGATACTTCGGACCGCGACGGACGACCACACTCGCATGGTGGTCCGGGACGTCGTGGCCAAGCACGGTGAATACCACAGGGCGTTCGGAACCTCCGATGACTCCTCACCGAGTGTGACCGCAGCGGAACCGATCGACATCGACGACGAGCCAGAGCGGCGTGATGTCGTGGTTGAACTCATCATCCCGACCGGGTCGGACTGACCCGAACGGTCGTTCAGCGCTCAGCGCCCACTTCTCAGATGGCTACCGCGGCCCAAGTCGCACGTGCAAGGGCATACGCCCGTCCCGCACCGATGACCGAGCTACCCGCAGCCACCCTGCCGTTGCAGTCGAGCACGATCATCACGATGTCCACGCCCTCGATCCGACGCTCATCGACGTCGATCACAATCGGGTCCGGACTGTTGGGTGCGGCAAGACGCGCAGCGACGAGAACGACCGCCCGGTCGACGCCCCCTTCGGTCGAACGGGCTACGTCGGTCTCTGAACGGCCATCCGTGGTGACGATCGTCACCGCAATGCCCGAGCGACCCTCTTCGACCGAGACTCGCTCGATGCTGGTGACCGATGCCTCAGACCGAACCTTCAGACGTGATCGAACCGGCTCGACGAGCGGCTCAGGCTCAACGTCTGCCCCGACCAGTGGACCCTCGGTGAGGTCGATGATCCGACGACTTGCAGCCTCGTCGCGACGGTCGTCCTCTGCGACAGAAACGAGCGTGGACGTCTTGGACTTCTCAGCGGCAATCTCCGACCCGGATTCGGGCGATTCGACGGGCGTAACCGCGTCGGCGGCCTCATCGCCGGCTTCGCCCGGCAACTTTGTGTCGGTACCGAGGCCATGCGCCGACAGGACGCGACGTATTTCCTGACCAACCATGTGTTGGTTCGCGCCCTCAGCTATCCGGATCCGAAGCCCAGACGGCGACTCTGAATCTCCGTCAACATCTGCTCCTTCGACACCGTCAATACCAAGGAGGTCCTCGCGTAGTGATCGCGCGTGCACAGAACTCCCTTTCGTGTCCTAACGGTCCTGTCGCCGTCTCCAACGAAGATACGAAAGGACGTCAACTGTGGCAAGGGTCATATCCGGATGTCCGTAAGCAGTAGTCACCCTCCAACGCAGGACGGAATCGTCCGGAATCGGTAGAAATGGTCGCTTCTTCCACCATCCGCGCGGTGTGAATGCGATCCACGCACTCAGGGCCGTCGGCCACAGGTACGGGCGGAGAACTATGGCCATGATGGTTTCCCGTGAGAACACACCAAGGAATCTAGCCCGCAACCCATCCCAGAATTCGGTTGATTCCCCTGTGCGCAATACTGCCGACGCGGTATGGTTCCGCTTGCTTCAATCGGACCAAAAGGAGGCGTTGTGTCTCTGGCGCAGACGGACCTTGATTGGTACGGCGACAAATACCGAATGGTCGCCGAGAACATAGAACGGGTCATCCAGGGCAAGCGCCCGTCGATTGATCTCGTCGTCACCAGCCTGGTGGCGGAGGGTCACGTCCTCATCGAGGATGTACCAGGGGTCGGCAAGACCCTGTTGGCCAAGGCGCTGGCACGATCGATCGACTGCAGCTTCCAACGGATCCAGTTCACGCCCGATCTGCTCCCGGCCGACGTGACCGGTGTGTCGGTGTGGAGCAGAGACACGGGAACGTTCACGTTCCGTGCAGGACCGGTGTTCGCAAACGTCGTCCTCGGTGATGAGATCAACAGGGCAAGCCCGAAGACACAGTCAGCACTGCTCGAAGCCATGGAAGAGCGCCAGATCACCGTCGACGCCGAAACCCACATCCTGGATCTCCCGTTCATCGTGATCGCGACCCAGAACCCCATCGAGCACGAGGGAACCTACCCCCTCCCCGAGGCTCAGCTTGACCGGTTCATGATGCGCGTGTCAATGGGATACCCCGACCGGACGAAGGAACTCGAGATGCTCCAGACCCACGGCGGCGGTTCGAGTTTCGACGAACTCAAACCCGTAGTCCATGCCGAGGACATCGTCCGGATGACATCGATTTCGCGCCAGGTGCATGTCGCCGATCTTCTGCGCGGGTACCTGATCGACCTTGCCGAAGCCACACGCCAACACCCCGACATCCTCCTCGGGGCCTCTCCCCGCGCAACCTTGTTCCTCCAACGTGCGTCGAGGGCCGTCGCCGCAGGCAGCGGTCGTGACTACGCGAGTCCCGACGACGTCAAGCACATTTTCAAGCCGGTGCTCAATCATCGGCTCGTGATCCGTCCTGAAGCCCAGATGCGCGGAACCACCGCTGCGACCGTTCTTGACGAGGTGCTGGCTTCCGTCCCCGTACCCGGAACCCGGTCGACGGGCTGATGCCGACCACCCGCGGATGGGCTGCGGTTGGGGCTGCAGCGGCACTCGCGGTCCTGTGGGCGGTCTTCGGTGAGGATCTGCTGCTTGCTCTGGCCGTTTTCCTTCTCGCATCGGTGCTTGGTGGATCGTTGTATGTCCGTCTTGCCGGGCCTCGACTGACCTTGCGTCGGCGGATCAACCCCGAGCAGCTCCACGACGGTGAACGGGCCATTGTCGACCTGTCCCTGCAATCGGGTCGGAAGGTCTATCGCGTCACGGTGGAGGATCGTGTGCACGGGCTCGGATCTGCCATGTTCGTCGCGGACCGCGTGTCCGACGGCGACACGATGGCCGGGCGATACGAGGTGCTGTGCCGTCCGCGGGGTGTGTATCGCGTCGGACCGTCGAAGGTGACGATCGGCGATCCTCTCGGGTTCACCGAGTCGGTGTCCAACTTCGGGAGCGTCGATCGCATCGTCGTGTACCCGCGTGTGGAACCCCTCGCGGGAGTCCCGACAGGGAGAGGACAGGACCAGACGATCAACACGGCGCGGGCAAGCTTCTGGCACTCCGGTGGCGAGGATTTCTTCACGCTGCGTGAATATCACCAGGGTGATGATCTCAGAAAGGTCCACTGGCCCTCATCGGCAAAGCGAGACCAGTTGATGATCAAGCAGCTCGAGATGCCATGGCAGTCACGAGCTTTCATCATGCTCGATCCCCGGGTCGAGCCGCACACCTCGGCGGAGAGTTTCGAGCAGGCGGTCCGCGGTGCCGCGTCGACCCTCAAACACCTCTTCGCCAGCGGGTACACACCCACGATATGGGCAGGGACAGGGAACGGATCAGTCGTCGGCAATGCCGATGCGTACCGCGTTGCGATGGAGGAGTTGGCAACCATACGGCCAGCGAGAGACCTCAATCTCGGTCATGTCGTTTCCCGTCTGAGGAGATCGGGGATGGCAGGGGGCGTTCTCGTGATGGTTACCGGAAGGGCGGATGAGGCGGATCTGGCCGCCATGCAGCTCCTCAGCCAGGATTTCTACCGCACGGTCGTGTTGTCGGTTGCCGAATCTGGGAATGAAGCCATACTCGGATTTGCACGGGCGGGAGCGTTGGTCGTGAGAACAACCCCCGACGGGTCATGGTCCGAGTCGTGGAGAAACGCAATGGAGCACGGATGGTCTACCGCTTCAGCTGGATAGCCGGTATCGCCGGCATTGCGCTTGCCCTCTGGGAGTCTTCGTTCGTCTTGCGCGATTCGACGACCGGGACCAGCTGGCAGGTGGCGATCATCGTCGCCGTGCTGCTCTCCATGGGCATCACCTGGACCGGACTGGCATACAAGGCCAGGGTCTGGGTCGCGGTGATCGCGAACATCGTCGCCTTCATCCTCGTCGCCGGGCTCCTCATCGCCCCTGACACGTTGTGGGGGCTCCTTCCGACGGGTGCGACGTTCCAAGCATTCCAGGCCGAACTCAGCCGAGCATTCGAGATCATCCAGCACGGCGTCGAGCCGGTAAGACCCGTGCCGGGACTCGTCATGCTGCTTGCCGGACTGTTCTGGATCCTCGGTTTCCTCCTCGTCGCCGGTCTGCTGAACGCTCGACCCTTCGTTGCGGTGCTGACACCGCTCATCATCGCCCTTCAGTTCGTGATCATCGACCGGAAGCCGAAGGGCATTCTCCATCTCGGGGTGTTCATCGGTGTCGTTGCCTTCACGCTGCTTGCCGTGCGCATCGACGAGCGTGACCAGGGCACGGGAAGGCTCGCTCGGACGAACGCGCTCACGGGCCCGTCGAAACGGCCATCCCCGGCCGTGGCGACCCTCGTCGTTCTCACGGTGGCTGTGTCGCTTCTTGCGGTCGGCTCAGTGGGTGAGGCCATCCCACAGGATGGTGTCATGTCATGGCGCTCCCCCTCCGGTTACTCCGATGGGTACTCGAGTTCCGGGACGTACAACCCCTACACCGACATACGTGCGAATCTCATAGCGCAATCGAACAATCCTCTGTTCACGGCGACGATCACGGGCGACGTCGATCCGACTTCTGTGAGATTCCGCATGTTGACCTTGGACGTGTTCGACGGCATGCGCTGGAAGACGGACCGCATCCAGGCCTTTCCGCTCGACGAGGAACCGTGGGTCTCCGAGCCGCAGATGTATCGGGGTCCCACGACCTCCATTGCCGCACAGGTCCGCATCGAGAATCTGTCCATGCCGTGGCTTCCGACGCCAGTGACCGCGACGGCAGCCACGACCCTTGACGAGTCCGACTACCTCGCTCTCAGGACCAGGCGCATGGACGGATCGATCTACTTCCCCGGTGACTTCACACGCGAGGGGATGGAATACGCGGTCACGGCGGACATTCCGACGTTCTCCGCCTCTGACTACGCAGCATTGGCAAGGAGGTCCGACGGATCACTGAGTCCACTGTTCGCAACCGCCGAGGACGATGGGCACACGGTGCTGCGGTCCGATAGCCCGCTCCCCGCTGTCGAACTCGACGACGTCGAATTCTGGACACGGTATCCCGACGACCTCGGGGCTCGGGTGGTCGGGCAAGCACGCGAACTCACACGGAACATGGACACGAACTTCGAAAAGGCACTGGCGCTCGAGGCCTACTTCCGCGATAGCGGGCAGTTCGTGTACAACACCAGCGTGCCGTCGAATTTCACAACGGACAACGTGGAGGATTGGCTGTTCGACGACACCAACGAGTTCGTGAGGAATGGCTACTGCGAGCAGTTCGCCACCACGATGGCGCTCATGGCCAGGGCGGTCGGGCTTCCTTCACGAGTTGTCCTCGGCTTCACGGGTGGGACGCTCGTCAACGACGACACCGTCCTGATAGCCGACAAGAACGCCCACTCGTGGGTCGAGATATGGATCCCGACGCACGGCTGGATGGCATTCGACCCGACGCCGCGGTCGACCAATGCAACCCCATCGCTCGACAACCAGTTCGAGGAAGCGCTCGGATTCTCACCTGCCGCATATGCATCGCTGATTCCCACTGGGAACCTCGTCGACACCGAAGGTGGTGGCGAGGCGTTCGACAACCCCACCCTCCAGGAACGTATCGCCCGTGACCCTGCATTCGCGGCAACGGGTGCCGGGGTCACGATCGGTGGCGGATTCTCGATCCCGGACTGGGTCGTGCGGGTCCTCGTCGTCGTCGTCGTGTTGGTGTTCATCGCCTCGGTGTCCCCTGCCACGAAGTGGCTACGACGTCGACGACGGGCACGTCGCCTCGCCGAAGGCGACATCTCCGCCGCATGGGAAGACATAACGGATCGGTTGACCGACCTCGGTGATCCGTTCAGCCCGACAGCAACACCCGTCGAGGCCGCATCAGCGTACGACGAAGCGTTTGTGCCCCTGGCCAGGACATACGGCGATTCGCTCTACGGCGAGAAGCCCACAACGGCAGCCGTCATCGAGCGGGCAACGGCAGCCCACGAGAGGGCCGAGCAACACCTCACAACCCGCTACTCAAGAACCCAACGCCTCCTGGCCGCGTAC
>CAZDIQ010000026.1:7680-22860 GCA_964505525.1 uncultured Acidimicrobiaceae bacterium
TGGACGACGGCGAGCATCTCGCGGAAGCTCTTGCGGTCGAGTTCGAACTTGGTCACGTCGTCCTCGACACTCAGTGCGATCTCATCGATCTTGACGAAGAACGCAAGCTGACCCTGACGGAGGGCATTGAGCAGTTCGGTGTCATCGTGGGCCACAGCGAAGATCGATTCACCGTCGGTCACGAGCTTCACCTCGGACAGCTGGTCGTCCATGCTGCCCGTGCGCCGGAGGTAATCCCACGCCCTGCGCACACGCTGGATCGAAAGCCCGTTGTCGAGGAGACTCTTGACGACCCGTAGCCCTACGAGGTCGCGAAAACTGTAGATACGGCGACGCCCCGGGCGTCCGTCCGTGGTCTGTACCGAAGGTTTCACAAGTCCGACCTTGTCCCAGTATCGAAGCTGGTGTGGCGTGCACGACGTCAGCTCGCACGCCTGTGCGGCGGTGAATCCCTCCAAAACAAAACTCCCTTGTAAATCTGCAGTGGGTGAAATGCGGCGACCCACTCGTTGTGACCCGTCACCTCAGAGGGAGGCACGGGTCCGGTATCTTACTCGTCCCGACGCCACTTGCGCCTGAACTGTCCCACCCAAGCATCAACGGTGCCAGCGCCCGTCTGAAGGGACCTTGTCGAGCGGATCGTAAGGGCCATCCAACCTGCCGATCCGACCATGATGAGGAACCCGATTCCGGCAATCACCCAGGACGCCGTGAACGATGCAAACATGAGCACTGCACCCGCGATGAATGCGACGATGGCTATCCGCATCCTCCATCGGGTTCCGTCGCCACGAACAGCCTTCGATACCATTTCCGCGAGTTTCGGATCGTCCTCGTAGAGCTGTCGCTCTATCTCATCGAGAATCTTCTGCTCGTGTTCATTCAGTGGCATGTCTGTACCGTCGCTCCGAGTCGACTTCCTCTTGCTCCAGTATACCGAATGGATCAAAACCGTCTTCCAAGGTTTTGTACTCACAACGTACAGGATCCGACCATCGTTCCGAGCAACCCACAGACAGATACGCTGTCGGATCATGGAGGGATCAACCACCGCCCTGCTCGTTCGACATGGACAGGTACGCAATCCAAATCACGTCGTCTACGGTCACCTCGCCGGATTCGATCTGGATGCGACCGGCGTCCTCGAGGCACATGCGACTGCCACGTATCTGCAACACGAACCCATCTCGAAGATCGTGAGCTCCCCCCTCATCCGTGCCGCACACACCGCAACGGCCATCGCGCGTCGCCACGGGCTCGACATCGAGATCGACGATCGGTTGATCGAGTGGAATGTCAGTCCCATCTGGCTCGGGCAGGGTTGGGACGACATCCATCGCCTTGCCCCGGGTGAGGTCGAGGCATATCTCGGACATCCCGTTGATCTCGATTTCGCGTTCGAGACCCTTCACGATGTCGTAGCCCGGACCACCGCAGCCGTGGCTGAACACACGGTCGTCGATGGCTGCGTCGTGTATGTGTCGCATCAGGACCCCGTTTCGGCGACCGCGCTTGCTCTCGTCGGCGACCGCCTCACGAGCCTGCTCGACGCACCTCCACCGCATGCCTCCGTCACGAGGCTCCTGCGCGACAAGGAATCGAGTTGGCGATTCGTCGACCGGTGGGTCCCCGAGCCGTCGTCTTTGTCGGGTTTCCACTAGACTCGCTCGCGCTGACGATTCGAGGAACATTGGGACGACAGACACTGATCAAGAGCACCTTGCTGGTTCTTGGCGTCTTCCTGGTCTTTGCTGTGGTCGGCTCGATCATCACCTCGGCGCCGTCAAGTGCTGTCGTTGAAGCCGACCGCAAACCGACAACAACCACCACGACCGAACCGCCGCCCGAAGGCGTAGCATTCATCCAGATCGTCAACGGTGCGTTCCGACCTGCAATCCTTCCCCTTGACCTTGATGTGACCCAGACGGTCGTGTGGACCAACAGCGACGATGTGACCTACCTCATGACCTCCCAGATCTGGGAGGATGTCGAACTTGAGCCGGGTGGACAATTCGAGTTCGACTTCTCCGAGCTCCCGCCCGCGATCTACCGCTACAACGGGACCATCGGGTTCCAGCGCATTCCCGGATCGGTCGACACCCGCCCCAGCCAGTAAGCGAAGCTGAGGACGCCCATGCGTCGGCTTGCCTTCATCACCGCAACCGTCGCAGCAGCCACGATCGTGTGGGGACTGGTGCTGTTCGTTCTTGATCCGTGGCAGTTCTCGACGAGTTCGGTCGCCCTCATCTCCATCGGCCTTCTCATGAGCACGCTGGTCGTGCTGTCAGGGTTCCTCCTTGTCCGCGCCCCGTGGGGTCGCCTCGGACTCGCCGGGGCAGTCGGGACCTCGATGGTGTTTTCCAGCGCCAACCCGAGCGCAGCGGTCGTCATCGGGTTCGTGGTCGGCGGTGCGACGATTGTCGTTCTCGTCGGACCGTGGCTGCGATTCTGGGTGCGCCGATATCGGGCCGTCGACGCACCGAACACTGTGGCGACGGGGTTGATCGCGATCGCCCCCGTTGCACCGTTGATCGTCGGCATCGGCGCATTCGACACATCCCATTGGACACAGTGGGTCGCAGCCGCGACAGCCACCACCGCTTCGTTCCTCTATGCACGTGCGATACCCGGTGCACTGTGGGGTCTGCGCATTGCGATGCCGCTGACGGCTGTGCCGGCGTTCCTCGCATCGCCCATGCCGTGGAGTCTCGTCGTCGGGTTGGCTGCCCTGGTCGGTACCGTTGCGGCATGGCTGCCGGCAGCCGCACAAGCTACGGCCCTGCCATCCCCTGTCCTGCCTGCACCCAGAACACCCCGAACGGAAGACGACGATGCGACCCAGTGACACGGCATCCATCGTGTCAAGCACGATTCTCGGCTTGATCGGCGGGTACTTCGTTGCGGGTACCGCCGGTGGAATAGTCGGAGCCTTGCTCGCAGGTCTTCTGGCATTCGGAGCGGCACGAGCCAACGTCCGACCGCTGATCGCGGTGGTAACGATCGCTGGTGGGGCTGCAGGAGCGCTCATCGGCGCATCCGTCGTCGAAACCATCTGCCTTCCCGACACCTGCCCGGTTCAGGAGTTCACAGGCACCCTTGTGATCGGTTTGGCGTCCATCATCGGAGTGGGGCTCGTTGCAGCGCTGGTGGCGCGTTCATTCGATGAATACAACGAGGACGTGATCCGAAACGAACGCCCCGAACCTGGCGACGAAACGTCTGGGATGTCGGAAGACTGACCGGGTCACGAATCAGGTTCGGCGGGCTCCGCTATTCCTCGAATGCCCCGAACACGAGACTCACATTGTGGCCACCGAACCCGAACGAGTTCGTCATGGCCGTCTTGATCGGAACGGCTCGTTCCACGTTCGGAACGTAGTCGAGGTCACAGTCAGGATCGGGAGTCACGTAGTTGATGGTGGGTGGGATCACCCCGTCGCGGATGGCGAGCAGACATACGACAGCCTCGATGGCCCCGGCACCGCCGAGCAGGTGACCCGTCATCGACTTTGTCGAAGACACCGGAATCTTGTACGCGTCGTCACCGAACGCGAGCTTGATCGCCGCAGTCTCGGTGCGATCGTTCGCCGGGGTCGACGTACCGTGGGCGTTGATGTAGTCCAACTCGCCGGGACTCAATCCGGCGTCGAGGAGCGCCGCCTCCATGGCCCGTGCCGCACCTGCGCCACCAGGGCGGGGCAACGTGATGTGGTATCCATCCGCGGACATGCCGTAGCCGAGGACTTCGCCGTAGATGTGGGCACCTCGCTCGAGCGCGTGTTCGTACTCCTCGAGGACCACGATCGCGGCACCCTCTCCCATGATGAACCCGTCCCGATCGGCATCGAACGGGCGGGATGATCCCTTCGGGTCATCATTGTTCGTGCTCATGGCTCTGGCCTGGGAGAACCCCCCGAGGGCGAACCGCGTGATGCTCGCCTCGGAACCGCCGGCGACCATCACATCTGCGGCCCCACGCTGGATCACTGCAGCGGCGTCTCCGATTGCGTTGGCGGACGCCGCACATGCGGTCACAACCGTGCTGTTGGGGCCGTAGAGGTGGAAGTCGATCGATGCAACTCCGCCAGGCATGTTCGAGATGATCTTTGCAATACCGTGGGGGGACATCCGGCCCGGACCCCGATTGAACAGGACATCCATCTGTTCCTCGAACGTCGAGACACCGCCTATCCCTGTGCCTGCAAGGACACCGGTGCGGAGAGCCTGTGGATCGTCCTCCTCATACGACAAGCCCGCGTCGGCAAGAGCCTGTTGCGTCGCGACCCAGAAGAATTGCGAGGACCGGTCGAGACGTCTGGCGTCCTTGCGATCCATGAAGTCCTCGATGTCGAAGTCCGAGACCTCCGCGGCGATCTTGGTCGGGATGTCCGACACATCGACACTCTTGATCACGTCGATCCCGCTCACGCCTGCGCGGATGTTGGACCAGAAGGTATCCACATCGTGACCGAGTGAAGAGATGTTGCCTAGGCCGGTTACGACCACACGCCGCTGGTTCACGATGGCGTTACCCGTTGAGTTTTTGTTCGACGAGATCGACAGCTTCGCCGACGGTCACAAGCGACTCGGCCTCTTCGTCGGGAATCTGTACGCCGAAGTTGTCCTCGAGAGCCATGAGCAGCTCGACGACGCCGAGCGAATCGACTTCAAGGTCCTCCTCGAACGTGGCGCTCATCGTGATCTTGTCTGCGTCAAGACCGAGCTCCTCGACGAGCAACTCTTTCATTTTCGATTCGATGTCGGATCTTTCCATGGCTTTCGCCCTCCTGATTGTCAGAGTGCCAGACCGCCGTCGATGACGATCGTTTGCCCTGTGATGTACGACGCTCCGTCGGAGGCAAGATAGCCAACCACGGACGCCACTTCCTGCGGGGTACCGAGACGACCGAGCGAGATCTGTTCCGACGCCGCTCCGACGACCGCCTCACCCAACGCATCGGTCATATCTGTCGCTATGAATCCGGGAGCGACGGCGTTCACGGTGATGCCCCTCGAACCGACCTCCTTCGCGGTCGACTTCGTGAATCCGATGATGCCGGCCTTCGACGCCGAGTAGTTTCCCTGACCGGCATTCCCGTAGACGCCCGACACCGAAGAGATGTTGATGATCCGACCCTGCTTGGCACGAATCATGCCGCGCAGCGCCGCCTTCGTACACAGGAAAACTGACCGGAGGTTCGTCGATATCACGGTGTCCCACTGTTCGGGACTCATCCGCAGCAACAGCCCGTCGTCGGTGATACCGGCGTTGTTGACGAGGACCGTCACCGGACCGAGTTGCTCGCCGATCGTGTCGAACATCGCCGAAACCGCATCCTCGTCGCTCACGTCGGCCTGGACCGCAACGGCACTCCCGCCTGCGGCAGCGATCTCGGCAACCACCTCGTCCGCCTTGGCCGCACTCGACGCATAGTTGACGGCGACCGCAAACCCGTCGGCGGCAAGCTGGAGTGCGATTGCACGTCCGATACCGCGCGACGCGCCGGTGACAAGAGCCACTTCAGCCATCAGACGAACGCCCGCTGGCGCGACAGCATGATCTCGAGTCCTGTGACCGTCGGCTCAGGCAACTCGTCGTCGATCCGGTCGATGGGTTCGACCCTGTCGCCCCATATCAGGGCCGACCCTCCCCATGTGAATCCCGCACCGAAGGCGACGAGGATGAGGTTCGAGTTCGGTTTGACCAGGCTGTCCTCGATCGCCTCGCTGAGTGCAATCGGCACGGTGGCGGCGGACGTGTTCCCGTACTTATGGATGTTCGCGTACACCATCGAGTCGTCTCCGCCGAGTCGCCTGCGGACGGCATCGATGATCCGAATATTCGCCTGATGGGGTACGACAAGGTCGATGTCGGACTCGTCCCAACCCGCGAGATGTGCGGCTTCGACGGTGCAGTCGACCATCCTCACGACGGCGTTCCTGAACACCTCCGAGCCGTCCATGACGACGGCAAGTCTCGCATCGGAGCCGATGAACTCCGTGCCGAGTCCGGTTGCGGTGAGCGCCTCGGCAGAATTGCCGTCGGAACCGAGAGTCATCGACCGCACACCGATCGGCTCATCCGTTGCCTCGACGACGACTGCGCCCGCACCGTCGCCAAAGAGCACGGCGGTGGTTCTGACCTCAAGATTGAGGTATGCGGTTATGCGTTCCGATCCGATGAGCAGGACACGACGGGCCGTCCCGGTGGCAATCAGACCCTGGGCCATCGACAGTCCGTACACGAAGCCGGTACAACCGGCGTTGATGTCAGCCGCCGCGGCGTTCGTGGCTCCGATCTTGGCCTGCACGTAGCAAGCCGTCGACGGGATCTGGCGGTCGGGCGTGCAGGTCGCCACGATGACATAGTCGATGTCCCGTGGTCCGAGGCCGGCCGCGGCAAGCGCTCGTTTGCCTGCCAGCGTCGCCATGTCGGAGTTCTGGACATGGGAGACGTGCCGCTCTTTGATGCCTGATCGCGACGTGATCCACTCGTCGTTCGTATCTACAACGGTGGAAAGCTCATCGTTCGTGACAACGGGTTGGGGTATACATCTCCCCCATCCGGTGATCGTCGCACTCTTCATGAGATCCCTTTCTCGGGTTCACCGCTCATTCTACGGATACGTTCACCGCCACCGCGTGGACTTCGTCGAGATCCGATACGACGTGGACTGTGGCATCCGTGACGGTCCGTTTCGCAAGCCCCGCCGTCACATCTCCCGGCCCTATGTGGACGAACGTGTCGATCCCCGCATCGGCCATGTTCTGGAGGGATTCCGCGAACCGCACCGTGGCGGTCAGTTGCGTCGACAACGATGCTGCAGCATCGATCGTCGGCGCTGCCGTTGCGTTCGCGTACACGTCGAACTCCGTCGGTGCGAACGCAATCCGACCGAGGGCTTCATCGAGCGCTGGAATCGCATCCGCCATGAACGGGGAATGGAACGCACCGGCAACATCGAGCGGAATGGCCCGCCTCACCCCGAGGTCCCTGGCGTTGTCCACGAGCCAAGCGATGTCGAGCGATCCGCCTGCGACGACGATCTGGCCGGGGGCATTGATGTTGGCCACAAAGAGCTGCCCGCCGTCCGCCCTGCGGGTTGCAGCGATCGATTCGGCAAAGGCCTCGTCGGCTCCGAGCAGCGCCGCCATACCCGATGCCGAATTCGCAGCACACTCGGCCATTGCCCGCCCCCGGGTCGACACCAGCTCCAGACCGTCGAGATACCCGAGCGAGCTGGCCGCGGCCAGTGCCGTGTACTCACCGAGGGAGTGGCCCGCTGCAGCGGCCGGAGCGACTGTGGCGACCTTGCGGAACTCGTCATAGAGCGCAAACGATGTCGCATACAAAGCCGGTTGCGCATGCTGGGTCTCGGTCAGCTTCTCCTGCGGACCGTCGTCGATCAAGGCGTTGAGATCCCACCCGAGCACCTCGGTCGCCGCCGGACCGAACAAATCCGGACGGGCGGCGCGGACATCGGCTGCCATACCGACGGACTGTGATCCCTGTCCGGGAAACAACAAGGCGTATGTCACTCGGGCACTCCCACGGGTGGTGTCGACGATCTCGGACTTCGGGTCTGGCTGGTATGACCTCCCTCGAGTACCCGGAGTTTCACGTCGAAGATGGCCATCTAGGAGGGAACCGCCAGGTACCGACGGATGTTGCGCATTGCTTGTGCGATCCGCTTCTGGTTCTCGACGAGGGCGAACCGGACATGTCCGTCTCCAGAAGGGCCGAACCCGATCCCTGGACTCACGGCCACCGCTGCCCTGTCGAGGAGATCCAATGCAAACTCAAGGCTTCCCATGTGAGCGTGTGACTCGGGGATCTTCGCCCAGACGAACATCGTTGCGTCTGGCGGCTGCACATGCCACCCAGCCGCGGCCAGGCCGTCGATCAATGTGTCCCTGCGCACCTTGTACTCGCCGACCACCTCACCGATGTACGCATCGTGTTCGTTGAGGGCGATGATCGAAGCAATCTGGATCGGCTGGAAGGTTCCGTAATCGAGGTAGGACTTCAGCTGCCTGAGTGCTCCCACGATCTCGGCGTTGCCCACGACGAATCCGACGCGCCATCCGGCCATCGAGTGGGACTTCGACAACGTGTACAGCTCGACAGCCACCTCCTTGGCGCCGTCGGCCTGGAGCAGTGACGGAGGCTTGTACCCGTCGAACGCGATGTCGGCGTACGCGAAGTCGTGCACAAGGGCCACCTCGTTGCGATGAGCGAAGTCGACGAGACGTTTGAAGAAGTCGAGGTCCACGCTGACCGTCGTCGGATTGTGGGGAAAGGACGTCACGATCACCCGCGGCTTCGGCCACGAGGTGCGGAAGGCGGCTGTGAGACGCTCGAAGAAGTCGGAGTCGGTGCTCAGGTGGACACCGCGGACCTCGGCACCTGCGAGCACCGGCGCATAGATGTGGATGGGGTACGACGGTTCGGGTACGAGGGCGACATCGCCTGGCTGCACGAGTGTCCACATGAGGTGCGAAAGACCCTCTTTCGCACCGATCGTATTGATCACCTCGGTGTCGGGATCGAGCGTGACACCGAACGCGCGGTCGTAGCGGTCAGCAACAGCCTTGCGCAGATTGGGGATTCCCCGCGACGCCGAATATCGATGGTTCTTGCCCTGGGATGCAGCCTCGATCAATTTCTCGACGACGCCGGGGGGTGAGGGGATGTCCGGATTCCCGAATCCGAGATCGATGACATCGATCCCGGCGCGGCGCGCCTGATGCTTGCGCTCGTTGACCTCCGCAAACACGTACGGAGGCAGATTGTCAATCCGGCGAAAGTCCATTCTGTTGACGATACGCCGTTCGACCACGGAATCGGGAATTGTCGGTCAGCGCGGGAGCAGACGCCGCAGACCGTCGGGCATGATGTCCGCCGCCCAGGCGAACACCGACCGAACGAGGTCAAGGGCGTCGATCGATCCGTCCCAATGCTCGATCACGATCTGCTGGTCGACACTCCGCATGAGGTGATCGACCGCGAGCGACACGAGAATGATGTCGTCGATCTTGCCGAAGCCGACGACGAAATCGGGTACGAGATCGATCGGGGAAATGACATAGGCGGCAACCGAAGCCACCAACAGCTTGCGTCGGATGGGCACCCGAGGATCCTTCATCAGACGGATCATGAGCTTCACGAGGTTCGGGAGCAACAGGATCACTTCCGCAACGATGTCGTTCCATGAACGCGGCGGGATGGGGTCGCTCGTGTCGACCGCCTCGAGCGTCCTCAACGGATTCTTATCGTACATGGAGCTCCTCCCTGGCAAGGATCGCGGCGCCGACCGCCCCCGAAGCCTGACCGAGAGCGGCGACCTGGATGGTAGGGGGCACACGCAGTTTCCCACCGTGTATCGAATCCATCACCACACGGCGGGCAGGCCCGACGATCGACTCGCCGACCGACCCCAGTCCTCCCCCGATCACCACAACCTCGGGGTCGAAGATGGCGATGAGGTCGGCAATGCCCTGTCCGAATGCGCGCCCGACTTCGGCCACGAGCGCCCGTGCCGTCTCCTCGCCTGCGTCGGCCACGGCTATGACGGCCTCGCCGGTGACGGGGGTTTCTCCGAGAGCACGGGCAAGCGACCCATCGGGGTTGGCCGTCATCACCTCACGGGCGAGCCGCATCAGGGCGGGGCCGGATGCCCTGGTCTCCCAGCAACCGCGTTTGCCGCAATCACACAGCAGTCCACCCGTTTCGACCTTGACATGTCCCCATTCACCTGCGAACGAACCACCCCGGTACACGGAGCCATTGATGACAACGGCTCCCCCGATACCGGTTCCCAGGGTCACAAGCAAACCGTTCGCATACCCTGCGCCTGCCCCGATCTTGAATTCGGCGATGGCCGCCGTGTTGGCGTCGTTGTCGACGAGGACAGGTGTGTCGTACCTCGCCTCGAGTTCAGCCTTCACTCGGACGTCGTTGCCGGACACGTGCGGGCCCCAGATCATGACCCCGTCCCTTTGACGGACAAGCCCGGCAATACCGACACCGATGGCATCGATCGCGCCGTCGGCCACCTTGTCGATTGCAAGGGAAATCGCGTCGACCAACGGCATCGACCGATCAAGGAGGAAGCGCTCGTGGATACGGGAATCGTCCGCACCCAAGCGAACCGCAAGGGCCTTTGTCCCACCGATGTCGACGCCGATCACAGTCATGGACGAATCGTATCAGTCGACGGGGACTCGCTCGGGGCCACGCTCGTCGTCGGGGTCGCTCGGGCGCACCTTGCGCGAGACGCCGCTGGCCACCGCGCCGAAGGCCGCAAAGATCTCGAATCCGGCCTTCGCCAGATGGATCGCGGCGGACTTGACGCCGCTGACCAGAGGGTCGGTCGTGTCTTCGCTCATGCGCCCTCCAGGGTGAAGGTGACCCGAAGCTCACCGTTCTCAAGCTTTGCCGCGGCAATCCTACGCCGCTTGAGTGAGTCGGGAAGCACGATGCTGCGTCGGTACGGGCCGATCGTCACGAAGATCTCGTTGTCGTGACGCATGACCTCGACATCTCCCTTTTCGGCAAGCGGAGCCGTCACGATGAGCGCCACATCGTCACCGTCGTCTTCGACCCTGAGAGGGTCGACCCGCGACAGTCGCTCGGTCGGGTCCTGATCGCCGTACAGCTCCTCACCCACGGTTCGCAGGAGATCGATACCGACCATCTCTTCGGAGAAGAGCCTCAATCGCCTGATGTCGGTACCGACGAACCCCTCTTCCACGGATTCGAGGTGACCCTGCTGGATCTTGCGCCAACGCTCGAAGTACGGGTCCTCGACGTCTTCGGGGAGCACCCTGTTGACGATCGCCGAGTCGACGCCGTAGCCGAACAGACCCAGGTAGGTGTAGGTGCGTCGCGCCTCAGCGATGACCATCTTCTCGGGGTTCATGACGAGTCGAGCGCTTGTCACCTCCGGGTCCGAGAGGATCTCCTTGATGCCATCGAGTCTGTCGTAGAACTTGGCAACGGCGTCGAACACGGCATCGTCCGCAACCGGCATACCGGTCATCTTCGAGAGCACGGGTCGCACTACTTTGGCAACACGCCGTGACGCGGGGAACAGCTTGCTCATGTACCAGGACATGACTTCGGGAAGCGACAGAAGACGCAGGGTCTCGGCCGTGGGGGCACAGTCGACCACGATGACGTCGTACAGACCGGATCGTGCGTGCTCACGGACGGTGGATAGCGAGAACAGTTCGTCCATGCCGGGGAACACCGTGAGTTCTTCTGCCTCTATGCCCTTGAGACCGGACCAGTCGAAGAGCTCGGTGAGGTGATCTCGCACCGCTCCCCACGACTCTTCCAGTCGCTGTTGGCTGTCGATCTGTTGCGCATCGAGGTTCGGTACCACTGGGGTCGGCTGGTCACCGAGTGGGATGTCGAAGGCGTCAGAAAGGGAGTGAGCCGGGTCCGTGGACATCACGAGGGTCCGATAGCCGCGATCGGCAGCGGCGAGGGCGGTTGCTCCCGAGACGGTCGTCTTCCCGACACCGCCTTTCCCGGTGATCAGGATGATGCGCATCAGGCGCTCTCTTCCGCCCTTTTTTTGAGACCGCGCAGCGCGGTCCCGACGATCTGCTTCTCCGCCTGGCGTCTGAGGAATCCCGGGACCGCGAATTCTGGCTCGACCTTCAGGGCGTACACGACCTCGGTCGCGTCCCCGTCGATGGGGTTGAACTCGTAGCGACCTTCCAACGAACGGATGTCATCATTGGGTACGGCGGTCCAGGCAAACCCGTTCTCGAACGCGTACGTGTACACGAACGTCGCTGAGATCTCCTTGATCATGGCGTCAATCACGAACTCGGCGCTCGACGGCCTTCCGTGCTCGTCCTGCTCGGTGACGGACACAGATTTCACGCCGCCTGCCCACTCGGGGTAGGCCTCAAGGTCAAGAGCGACTTCATAGACGTGCTGTGGCTCGGCCGAAACCTCGACCCGTTGGACGGTCCCCTCGACAGCCATCACGTACTCCTTCGCTTCAGATTCAGGTGCAAGCGTAGCGTTCACACGACGCAGGTCACCCGGGAGAATCGGGACTCGTAGCGGTACACGTCGTCGTCATCGGTGTAGCTCTCGCGGAAGAGACGGATCCCTGCCTCGAGTTCGTCCGGGGTGATCCGTTGGAGACTCGACACGAAACGACCCCGCACGGCCTGCTCCCATTCCGATGCGGTCCGTTGGATGGTTTCGTCGACACGTGCCAATTCGACTTTCGTGGTGCTGTCCTCGAGATGACCCACGATATCGACAGGCTCGGGGAATCTCGGCTGGTCGATGTCAGCGATCGAAGGGAACCACCGCGCAAGCGAGCTCGACGCGATGTCAGCAGGCGCAAAGGTCCAGATCTCGATGCGACCGCCGTCGCGCACCACACGAGTTGCTTCGTCCAGGCTCTTTCGCCAGTCCCCGTAGTGGATCGACATGTGGAAGTACGCGAGCCCGAACGTGTCCGACCTGAACGGCAGGCATTGTGCATCAGAACCGACGACCCTGACGTGCTGATGGTTCCTCGCAAGCGAGGTCATCGCCGGCGAGACGTCGACGAGAACGGCATTTCGCCCCATGGCGGCCCATGCCCCCGCATGGTGCCCCGGCCCTCCCCCGACATCGAGCAGTGGGTCGAGTGATCGCTGAGCCGCCGCACGCGCCCTTGCGATCGCGGCTTGCGACGGCGGTCGGAATCGATACCCACGCGCCAGATCGTGCAGGTCGACTTCAACGGAAGGCAAACGCCCTGCCCGTCGCTCTGAAGTAGCCCGCATTGCGGCACAGTGTGCGCCCGATCCGCCACGTCACCGCCCTTGGCTGGTGGACGTCACCGAAGAACATGAAGCGGGGTTGGTGCTCGAGCACATAGTCGAGGACCGGTTGGGAACCTTTCGGTCTGCCCCCGACGACATCGGTGGCAAGCATCGATATCGCGGGTGGCACATGGGTGCACAAGACGTCCACGGGACCGAGCGAGGCCAACTTGTCGGTCATCTCTTCGTCCGACACCTCACCGGACGCCCCGATCGCAGGTAAGCCCCCTCCCACCAGACCGACCCGGAGATGGTCGATCCTCACGACACCGACATCGATGAATGTTGCTGTGGGTGGCAGAGCCGCGGTGAGGAGCTCCACGTTGTCGACGTTCCCATAGGTCACATACGAGGTGTACCGCGCCAGTGCGTCACCGACGGCGCGGTATTCCAGCACCATGCGGTCACGGACCTCTTGTTGGATCTGCTCGACCTTTCCCTTTGCCTTTTCGACCCAAAGAGCAGAGGCGTCGTCAAACCGCATCTCGGATCGCAGCGCCACGACTTGCTCGACGATATCGACACCGACAACGTCAGGGACGATGCCCTCGAGCGTCCGATAGTCGATCAGGTTGACAAGGTCCCCGAGCACAAGAAGCGTCGACCATTCCGGTGCGGTCTTGGCAAGCGCCTCTGCCGCACCGTGCACGTCAGACACGACGTAGAACGTCATGAAGTCGGCGACGGACCGAAGTATCGAGACACGGCAATGAGCCCTGCGGCACCAACCACTGCGCCGACGATCGAGAGCACATCCGGAAGCGATGTGTACAGAACCGAGATACCCGCCATCCCGAAGCCGATCAGACCCGCAATCAGGAACCTCCCGCGGATGCCCCATCGTGTCTCGGGGTCGATCGGCTCCCAGCCCTCGACCATGCCTGCAATGGCGATCATCACGAGCCAGATACCTCCGAGGATGAGGCCGACGAGAAGAACGGATCCGTAGAAAAGTGTCATGCGTCCACTCTAGAGCGGGATTCCTCCGACAGTTGGCGTTCAAAATCGAGGATCGCCTCGGCAGTCTCGCCTCCGATCGTCTCGATCGCCCACGAAGCGTGAGACTGCAGCAGCGGATCCGGATGTCCGAGATAGCCCGCAAGAAAGGGGAGATCTGCTTCGTTGCCGGTGTTGCCGAGTGCGACCAGAGCGTTGCGCCGCACGAAGCGAACATTCCGCTTGGGGACGTACCAGTGGCGCGACATGGTCGCAAGCTCATCGTCAGTCCGCTCCAACACCGATCGGGGTGTGGGTTGGGTCGTTGAGGGCGACAAGACGCCCAACACCTTGGTCCCCGGTGGGCAGGCGGAAAGGCAGTCGTCGCAACCGTAGATCCTTCCACCGACCGCTTCCCTGAGCTCTTCTGGGATCGGTCCCGGGCGCTGGAGCACCGCGGCCAGACAACGCCTGGCATCGAGTACTCCTGGACCGACGATCGCACCTGTGGGACATGCAGGAATGCAGGCATCGCATGTGCCACAACCCCGCGACATCGGCTCGGTCGGCTCGATCTCGATATCCGTGACCACGGAGCCGATGAGAAACCACGGCCCTGCGGTCGGGTTGATCGCCATGGTGCTCTTGCCCGGCCACGCCACACCGGCTCTGACCGCAACGGCCCTGTCGACCAGCCGATCGTCGTCGAACACGTGCTCGCAGCGACCTCCGGCGGCCTCGATGACACTCTGCAACGCGCCAAGGGTGTCTCGCACGGCCAGGTATCGGTCTCCGTCGGCAAACCGTGCAACCGACCGGACCACACCCGCCGAATCGCTCGAAGCGTCGACCTCGCCGTCTCCGTCCCGCAGATACGGCACCGCGGCCACCACAATCGAACGCCCCCAGGGAAACGTTCGTGCGGGATTCGTGGATTCCTCGGGTGAGGCATAGACAAACCCGAGTCCACCATTGAGCCCCGAGCTCACCCGTGCCTCGATCGCATCCCGGGCATCATCAAAGCCGGCCAGGTCGGTCACACCGACGCGCACGTCGGGAGGCACGGCGGCAACAAGTTCGCGAAGCATCTCGTGACTGTAGATAGCTCCAGAGGACAGAGACAGCAAGCGAATACCGAAGAGCGAGTACCGAATACCGAAGAGCGAATACCGAATACCGAATACCGAATACCGAACCCGATGCGAGCTGAGAACCGAGAACCGAGAACAGCGTCGCGTCCACCCGTTCTTCGCGTGCTCCCTTCAGAGGGGACGGGCAAGCTTGCGAGCCAGGGGGGCATGCGAGCCTGCGAGCAGCGGGAGGCGGCAAGGCAGAAAGTACAAAGTCCACAGTCCACAGTCCACAGTCCACAGTCCGCGTCCACCCATTCTTCGCGTCCTCCCT
>CAZDIQ010000027.1:0-2044 GCA_964505525.1 uncultured Acidimicrobiaceae bacterium
CTCGATGACCAGGAACGAACCCTTACGACCTCCGATGTCGTGGTAACCGACGGATCGAACCCTGTCGCCGTCGGCGGTGTCATGGGTGGCGCATCGACCGAGGTCCATGCCGGAACGACCGACGTATTCATCGAGGCTGCCTACTGGGATCCGGCGACCATCCTTGTGACCTCGAAACGACTCGACCTGCGCAGCGAGGCATCCAAGAGGTTCGAACGCGGTGCTGATCCGTCCTTCTGCGCCCTCGGGGCAGACCGGGTCGCCCAGTTGCTCGAACAGATCGCAGGTGGTCGGTCCGCACCGGCTCCGGTGGATGTCAATCCCGGTGCGATCGAACCGTGGACGATCGTGTATCCCCTGAGCGAGACGAAGCGAGTACTCGGCGTCGATCTCGATTCCGAGACCACCACCGACCTCCTCACACGCATGTCGTTCGACGTCACAGGGAATGACCCCCTCATCGTGACGGTGCCGACCAGACGGCCCGACGTCGTGGCCCCTGTCGACCTTGTCGAGGAGATCGCGCGGCTCCATGGATTCGCAGGGATCCCGGACTCCGTTCCGAGCGGTCCCGGTGGGGGACTGTCCGTTGCAGAGCGCCGGCTCAGGCTCGTGCGCGAGGTGATGGTCGGCGCCGGTTTCTACCAGACGATGACGTTCTCATTCATCGGCGAGAAGGACCTCGACGGACTGTCGCTCCCAGAAGGTCACGTCGCACGATCCGGGATCACCGTCACGAATCCTCTCAACGACACCGAGGGCGTCATGCGCACGACCCTGACTCCGGGTCTGCTGAAGGCTGCCGCGGCGGCTCTCGGGCGGCGTATCCCCGTCGCCCGTCTGTTCGAGGTCGGCAAGGTGTTCCTCCCCGGTCAGGGCAAGCTTCCCGAGCAACCCGATCGACTCGGTTTCGTGCTCGCGGGTCAGATCCCCGCTGGTTGGGCAGAACCTGCGAGATCGTTCGATGTCTACGACGGCACGGGAACATGGTCAGCGATAGCCGAAGCGCTCGCGATCCCTGATGCGAGTGTCAGACAGGCTTCGATTTCGCCGTTCCACCCCGGTCGCTGCGCTGAGATCGTCGTCGGCGATGTCGCTATCGGTGCCGTCGGCGAGGTGAACCCTTCGGTCGCGGCGACGTTCGGACTCGATGGACGTGTCGTCGTCGGCGAACTCGACCTGGCCGAGCTTCTCATCAACCGTGGCGCATGGATCTTCCGGCCCCCCAGTCCCTATCCGCCGGCGATCTTCGATCTTGCATTCATCGTCGACCGAGGTGTCCCGGCAGGGGACGTTCTGGCGAGCGCCGTGTCGGGCGCCGGTCCCGAATGCGAGGCGGCGCAGGTCTTCGACGTCTTCGAGGGCGAATCGCTCGGAGCGGGCAAGAAGTCCATCGCGATCCGGTTCACGCTCCGTGCCGATGATCGCACGCTGAGCGATGAAGAAACCGCGCCGACCCGGAAAGCGATCGCACAATCGGTGGCCGCCAAGGTGAACGGCGAACTGAGGGGCACGCTCTGAGTCCCAACGCGATGGTGCGAGCTCTCCGTCAACCACCGGAGATCGCCGCAATCGCACTGCTCGGCTGCGTGATCAGTTCAAGAATCCAGGGTGAAACAGTCTCCGTGCGCCTCGAGGAGGTCGAGGCATACGGTGGCACGGACGACCCCGCCAGTCATGCCTACGGCAGGCGGACCGTGCGCAATGAACCCATGTTCGGGCCGGAGGGGACGCTCTATGTCTACCTGTCCTACGGCGTGCATTGGTGCGCGAATGTCGTCGTAGGGCCGCAAGGGACACCCAACGCCGTTCTCATGCGGGGTGGGACCGTCGTGGAAGGTCGCGAACTCGCGGAACGGCGGCGGGGGAGAGGCACCAACCTTGCCGATGGTCCGGGAAAGTTGGGGCAGACGCTCGGTCTCACGGGGGCACATTCGGGCACCAGCTTGTTCGACGGTCCCGTGCGGCTCGACGGTCCGTTCGGATCGGTCTCCGAATGGACCGCAACACCCCGCATCGGAATCTCGAAAGCGGTCGACCGTCC
>CAZDIQ010000027.1:2144-6350 GCA_964505525.1 uncultured Acidimicrobiaceae bacterium
TGGCGGTTCGTTGCATCGGACACACCGTGACGATTCGGGCAAGGAATGGGTCGCACGCCTGACCGTCTACGATTTGTGACAATGACGACCGCACAAGAACAATTCGAATACATCACCCGTACCGTGGATGTCACGCTCCCCGAGGGTCAACTCCTCGCTCAGCTGGAGAAGTCGATCGCAACCGGTGTCCCTCTTCGCGCAAAGCTCGGGGTCGACCCGACGGCGCCCGATGTGACGCTCGGTTGGGCTGTCGTGTTCGATCTGCTGCGACGATTCCAGGAGATGGGGCACACCGCGGTACTCATCCTCGGTGATTTCACGACCCAGGTCGGTGACCCTTCCGGGAAGTCAGAGACGAGACCCCAGCTCACGAAGGAAGAGGTCGACGGACACGTCGAGTCGGTTCTCCCGACGATCAGGAGCCTGCTCCTCGAGGACCATCTCGAGATCAGGAGGAACTCGGAGTGGCTCGCCACAATGGACATGGCCGACGTGCTTCGCATGACGGCCGGCGTCACCGTGTCGAGGCTCATGGATCGCGACGATTTCGCCACCCGGTGGCGGGCGAATGAACCCATATCGATGATCGAACTCATGTACCCGCTGCTCCAGGCGACCGATTCGGTTGCGATCGAGGCCGACATCGAGATCGGTGGGAACGACCAGCTCCTCAATCTGTTGATGGGTCGTGACCTCCAGGAACGCGCGGGTCAGAACCCTCAATCGGTTGCGACCGTCCCGCTTCTCGTTGGTACCGACGGGGTGAAGAAGATGTCCCAGTCGCTCGGGAACTACATCTCGGTTCGTGAGACGGCGAACGAGATGTTCGGAAGGACCATGTCGATCCCTGATGATGCGATACCCCAATGGTTCCGGTTGGCTGCAGGGGCGTCTCCCGATGAGGTCGAGACGATCGTCGCTGGCCTCGGGGATGGGTCGCTCCATCCCGGTGACCAGAAGCGAGCGCTTGCACGCCGGGTCGTCGAGCGGTACCACGGTGCGGGTTCGGGTGTCGAGGCGGAGGCAGCGTTCGACCTTGTCTTCAGGGCGAAACAGGCTCCCGATGATGTCGCAGGTACCCCGCTCCCACCCGAGCCCGAGATCTGGCTGCCAAAGGCGCTGGCGGACGCCGGTCTGGTTGCTTCGAACGGTGAGGCGAGACGGCTGATCGCACAAGGTGCCGTCAAGATCGACGGTCAGCCGATCTCCACCGAAACACTGCAACGCGAAGATCTCGCAGGGGCCATCGTCCAGGTCGGGAAGCGGCGATTCGTCCGGTTCGAGGACCGCTGAGTCGTCTCAGCCGGTGACCTCCACGGTTCCGGTCATAGACGGGTGGATCGCACAGAAGTAGGCGAACGTTCCCGACTCGTCGAACGTCACATCGAACGTGTTCAGCGTCGAGAGTGTCCCGTCGAACAGTTCGTCACTTGACGTCACCGTGTGGGTTATGGACTGATTGTTGGTCCATGTGACCGTTTCACCGACGGCAACGGTCACCGACGATGGACCGAAGATGAAGTTGTCGATGGTGACTTCCGCTGCGGCGTTCGATGCTCCCGGTCGGGTGGTATCGGTCGAATCGTCCGAGCTGCAGGCCGTGATCGAGGCCACGACGAGGGTCGCGAGAGCGAGGTGCCGAATCATTGTGGATCGCATGCCGTTCCTCCATGATTGCGATACACCCACAATAGGGAATGGGCGAGAACCCGGTATCGGATTCCCGCCCATTCGTCATGGCGCACGTCAGCCGGCGAGTCCGTTGTCGGCAAGCCACTGGGCGGCCACTTCGACGAGGTCCTCGCCGTCGTAGCCGACTGCCTGGTTCATCCTGGTCAACGCTTCGGTTGTGAGCGCTGCACTCACTCGATTGAGTACGTCCGAGTAGGCACTGCCGTACTCATCGACGATTGCTGCCGCCGTTGCCGGTATGACGTTCTCGGCGGGCTGGAGTCCGCCGTCGTCCTCAAGGAGCACGAACCCCTCGGAGGTGATGACGCCGTCGGTCGTGAACAGCATCCCGACATCGATCCCGCCACTCGCCGCACCGGCTTTGAGCGCTGCAACGGTGAGCGGACCACCGACGTCGAGGGGTTTGAACTCGGCGAACGTCAATCCGTACACGGTCTCAAGACCCAACAGGCAGAACTCGCGATCCGGGCACTCAGGTGGACCCCCGAGGACAAGCGTTCCGTTGCTGGCCGACAGGTCACTGACCTTCGACAGCCCGAGGCTCGCTGCGATGGCACTCGTGACGACGAATCCGTTCTTGTCCTGCGCAGGGGCGGGCTCGAGCACCGACACGCCAGCGGATTCCCACTGTTGTGCGAGATCTGCCGTGGTTGCGTCCGTGTCACTGGTCGGCGTGCCACCGAGATAGGCAAGGGCCGATCCGATGTATTCGGGAACCAGGTGGATCTCACCCGATTCCAGGGCTACGGCATAGACGTCGCGGGTACCGATGTTGAACTTGCGCTCGACGGTGAAGCCTTCGGATTCGAGCGCTTGTGCATAGATCTCGGCGATGAGCTCGCTCTCGCCGAAGTTCGCTGAGCCGATGACAATGGTGGTGCCATCCTTTGAGCTTGAGTCATCACCCGATGAGCAGGCTGCTGCAACCAATGCAACTGCGAGCACCATCGCCCCAATGACCCGGTTGCGGAATATCCGCATGGGTTCTCCCTTCGGATTGGTGGTCCTGTGTTCGATCGGAAGCGGTTTCCGATACCCCCAACGCTAACCGTGCCACGAGACTGGTGTGACGGGCGGGAAGGGTGGTGCTCCCGCTGGACGGTGCGCTCTACACGCCGAGCAGCGTGTCGACGTCCACACGTGTGCGTGCCCGCCTTCGCGAGATCCGTTCGGCGAGGGTGAACGCAAGCTCGGTGGCGAGAGCGACAAAGGCGACGAGAATGCCTCCGGCGACGACCTCTGCGGTGTCTCTCGTGGCGAATCCGTCGATGATGTACCTCCCGAGCCCACCCCAGGCAACGAGTGCCCCGAGCGTTGCGGTCGCGACGACCTGGACGGCGGCAATGCGCGCACCGGCGATCAGCACCGGCATTGCGAGCGGAAGTTCCATACGGATCATCACCTGGTGATCCTTCATGCCCATCCCGTTCGCCGCATCGACAACCGCCGGATCGACACCCGAGATGCCGGCGTGGGCATTGGAAAAGAGCGGAGGTATTGCAAGGAACAACAGCGCAAGAATCGTCGGCCAGAACCCGAATCCGAGACCCATGCGGATCGTGATCGGAAGGGCGACGGCCACAACCGCCAACGAGGGCACCGAGCGGCCGATATTGACGGCGGCCACGACGAACGATCCACCGACTCTGCGGTGGGCGAGGTATACGGCGACGGGAATGGCTATCACTGCGGCGATGACCATGGCGAGCACCGACATCTGGATGTGCTCCCACATCCGGTTCGGGATCCCGTTGATCCCGGTCCAGTTCGCCGGATCGAGGAACCAATCCACGGTGTCGCCCGCGATACCGCTCATGGCGATGACCTCGCTCGTTTCCACGGACTGACCGCACGTTCGAGACCGACAAGCGACAGGTCGGCAATCACGGCAAGCGCGATGGACAGGACGGTCCCGACAAAGATCTGGGTCGTGCCGATCGGGCTCGAGAAGGTGTTGAGACCCCGCAGGATGAAGAACCCGAGACCACCGTGACCGATGAGCGCAGCAACGGTGACAAGACCGATCACGGTCACCGTCGCAAGTCTGATGCCGTTGACGATCACAGGAAGGGCCAGGGGGACCTCGATGCGAACGAACCGCGCTCGACGGGTGTATCCCATGCCGTCGGCGGCATCGAGCACTTCCGGCGCGACACCGTCGATCCCTGTGACGATGTTGCGGATCAGAATCAGCAACGTGTAGGAAACCAACCCGATCTCGGCCGTCAGAACCGACAGACCCGTGATCGGGACCAACACGACGAACAGGGCAAGGCTCGGAATCGTATAGAGGATGCCCGTTGTCCACGTGATCGGGTTGTACACGAACCGCCATCTGAGGGCGATGAGGGACAGGACAACGGAAATCACGATCCCGACACCGACGGCGATCACGGTCAGGTAGATGTGTTCGAGCGTACGATCCCAGATGTCGTCGAGGTTCCTCCATATCCAGTCCCACACGATGATGGGTTTCGATGCCGACTGGCCGAAGAGGATCATCCCGTGATCGCC
>CAZDIQ010000027.1:6450-22511 GCA_964505525.1 uncultured Acidimicrobiaceae bacterium
ACACGATGATGGGTTTCGATGCCGACTGGCCGAAGAGGATCATCCCGTGATCGCCCTGCTGATGGCTGCCGCACTCAGGACACCGAGGTAGCGGTCACCGTCACACACGGTTGTGAATTCGGCATGTGACGAGATGACCGAATCCAGTGCTTCCTTGAGCGATGCCGACACATCGACCCTCGCCACAAGCTCCTCGGCGGAATCACGGGTGACGCGGTCGTGGGTGCGAAGGTCTGTCGTCGTCGCCCACCCGACGAGATTCTCCCCGTCAAGAACCAGACCCCAGGTGAACCCTGCGTCCTCGATGGCGGAGGCCGCCTGCGCCCCTGATTGACCGATGAGGGCAACCGGCCCCGATTCGAGCATGCCGAGCTCGATCGGCAACAGGGACAGCCGTTTGATCCCACGATCCGAACCGAGGAAGTCGGCTACGAAGGCGTTGGCTGGCGATGCGAGGATCTCATCGGGAGCTCCGAACTGTTCGAGAACCCCACCGGTGTTGAGGATTGCGATTCTGTCCCCGACGGAGATCGCCTCGTCGATGTCGTGGGTCACCAGGACGATCGTCTTGCGGACCCGGTCCTGGATCGCGAGGAGCTCGTTCTGGAGGCGGTGCCTGACGATCGGATCCACGGCACCAAACGGCTCGTCCATGAGCAGCACGGGAGGATCCGCGGCGAGCGCTCTTGCTACACCGACCCGCTGCCGCTGGCCTCCGGACAGCTCGCTCGGATACCGGTTGAGCATGGCGCGGTCGATCGCGATCTGATCCGCCACTTCGTCGACGCGAGCGGCGATGTCGGCTTTCGACCAACCCAAGAGCGATGGCACCGTTGCGATGTTCTGAGCAATGGTTCGATGCGGGAACAGCCCGATCTGCTGGATGACATAGCCGACGCTCCGTCGCAGCTCGTGAATCGGCATCGAAGCGACATCCCGACCACCGACCGTGATCGTGCCCGCGGTCGGCTCGATCAGGCGGTTGATCATCCGCAATGTCGTCGTCTTGCCGCACCCCGACGGTCCGACGAGTACCACGATCTCACCCTCATCGATTGCGAGGTTGAGCGATCCGACTGCGGGTGTATCGGCACCAGGGAAGGACTTCGATACGTCGCGGAGTTCGATCATCGGCGAATGCGCTTCATGGTCCGGCACGCCGTCACGATAGACACATTCGACCTCGGCGGATCAATGGGCAACTCCCGGGCATCTGGTCGTATCCTGACGACATGCAGGATCCAACCGACCGCTCCGATGCACGCGACACAATCCACGTCACACTGTCTGGCGACGTCTACCTCAAGTCGAGACGCACGCAGAAGGGGCTGATCCGCCGCGCACGTGCGAATCTCGAGACCGCTCTCGCGAAGGCCGGGTACGAGGGATCGGTACAGCGGGTCGGCACCCATCGCCTCGCCGTCTCGACCCCGACACACGATCGGGACGCCATCGTCGCCGCTGCCCGCACGGTGTTCGGCGTCGCATCCGTCGACACCGTCGTCGAGGTGCCGTTCACCGAATTGGAGTCGCTCGCGGCGGCAATCGGGGAGATGAATCGGGAACGGGTCGGCACCCGGACGTTCGCGGCACGGGTCAAGCGCAGGGGAACCCACGACTGGACATCCGTCGACCTTGCAAGGGCGATCGGTTCGAACCTCGTTGCGAGCGGGGGATCGGTCGACCTCACCGATCCCGAGGTCGAGGTATCGGTCGCCGTGCTCGATGAACGCGCCTACGTCGTCACCGATCACCAATCGGGACCCGGTGGTCTGCCGCTCGGCACACAGGACCGCGTCCTGTGTCTGATCTCGGGAGGCTTCGATTCCGTCGTTGCGGCCTGGATGCTGATGTCGCGGGGTTGTCCGGTCGACTTCGTCCACTTCACGCTCAACTGTGCCCAGTCCGACCACGCCCTCGCCGTTGCGCGCGAGATGTGGTCGAAGTGGGGTCACGGATCCGACCCGACCGTCCACCTCGTCGAGTTCCAGCCGGTCAAAGATGCCCTCTTCGACAATGTCGACCCTCGGATGCGTCAGGTGACGCTCAAGGTCATGATGGCCCGTGCGGCCTCCCGGATAGCGCAGGACAGCGGGGTCACCGCACTCGTGACCGGTGATGCAATGGGCCAGGTCTCGTCCCAGACCCTCCCGCATCTTGTCGCCGTTTCGCAAGAATCCGCGACACCGATTTTCCGACCGTTGCTTGGACTCCCCAAGGAGTCCATCATCGACCTCTCCCGCAGGATCGGCACCGCTGAGCTTTCTGCCCGTGCCAAGGAAGTCTGCGATCTGTCGGAGGGTCGCCCTGTCGCCACGGCGGCGAAACGGTTGGAGATCGACGCGAGCGTCCGCTCCCTGCCCGACGTCGTCATGGAGGATGCGTTCGAGACCGCAAAGACGTTCAAGCTCGCCGATTGGTCACCGGGGCAGTTCTGATCCCACGTGACGCTGTTCCGGGGGCGGCACATGCAGCGATACCCGCGGTCCAAAGACACGACCAACGAGAGCGACTGGGTATGCTGACGGTATGAAGAAGATCATCATTTTCGTGTTTGCGCTCGCCCTGTCCATCGGTGTTGCTGCCTGTGACGGCACACCGGGTACCTCGCTGCCAGGCGGCGAAACGACCGTGCCTGGAAGCGAAACCACGAGTCCTCCTGAAACCACGCTGCCCGACACGACGATTGCTGCATCCGACACGACCATCGCTGCGTCCGACACGACCATCGCTGCATCTGACACCACCATCGCAGAGGACACCGCCGAGGGTGCAACCCCATGGTGGCTGCTCATCGTGATCGGTCTTGCGCTTCTGCTGCTGATCGTCGCTCTCGTTTCGAGGGGATCGAGCAAGCCGGTTGCCACCACGGCTGCCGCCTTGACGTGGAAGGACCATGGACGCCAGGGATACGCCGATGCCCGATGGCTCTATGACGCGATGTCGGACGATCTCGCCATCTGGCGTGGCAATGCGCAATACGACGGTGTGACCGCTGTCGGCGCCACGGCCGGCACCGGGAAGGCCGAATTGTGGAACGAACTCGGTTTGAGGCTCGACAGTGCACGGTCAAGCCTGTACGCACTCGAGGCTGCCGCTCCCGATCCGCAGACCGCCCAAACTACCCAGGCGACCATCAACGCGATGATGGCGGTGCGCACCGCGTTGGATTCACGAGCCGATGCCAGGGCGGCGTATCGTGTTGCAGAGGCAACGGCCGCTGACAGTCCCCAGACCCTCATGGATGCCCGAGACCGGGAAGTGCGGGCTTCGACGAACCTGAACCAGGCTCGTGCCGAGTTCGCCCGTTCCCTCACAAGTCTTTCAACGGTGATCTGAGGGGTTTCCGACAGCCCCGAGAACCTCGAGGGGTACATTGCCGCCCGAGATGATGGCACCGACGCGTTTGCCTTCGAAGACATCCTTGTGTCGGAGCATCGCGGCGAGAACGGTCGCACCTGAAGGTTCGACGACGAGTTTCATCCGCGACGCAAAGATTCCCATTGCTTGGATCATCTCGTCGTCCGATACCACGAGGATTTCGGTCCCCGCACGCGACAGGATGTCAAACGGAAGCGCTCCGATACCGGTCAGGAGCCCATCGCCGACACTCACATTGCCCGTCGTGGGATACCGCACACCGTCGCGCAACGACCGGAACGCGTCGTCGACAAGCTCGGGTTCTGCACCAAACGCGGGTATGCCATGGCTCTCGGCGACGATCGTCGTGCCCGACAGCAGTCCACCGCCGCCGATCGGCGCAATCACCACGTCGAGATCATCGACATCCTCAAGGAGCTCGGCCGCCGCGGTTCCCTGACCGGCGATGACCATGCGGTCGTCGAACGGGTGGACGATCGTGAGTCCCTGCTCAGAGACCAATCTGGCAACGACCTCATCCCGCTCGGCTCGGGGGACAAGCACGACGGTTGCGCCGTACCCCTTCACGGCTTCGATCTTGTTCACGGCGGCCTGGTCCGGCATGACGACGGTCGCATGGATACCTCGGATGGCGCATGCGAACGCAATAGCCTGGCCGTGGTTCCCCGACGAGTGGGTGACGACACCACGCTCGGCTTCCGCATCATCGAGGGCCAGCACGGCATTGGTCGCACCTCTTGCCTTGAACGCTCCGACCTTCTGGAGGTTCTCGGGCTTGAAGAAAACGGTCGCTCCCGTCATGGCATCGATCGTGCGGGATGTGACCATACCGGTGCGATGCACGTACGGAGCGATCCGAGAGCGGGCTTCCGTGACATCGTCGATCGTCGGCAGTTCAGACAAGGGGCTCATCGCGACTCCGAGCGTAGAAGGCGTGATCTGCTCGTGGCGACGAAATACAGTGACAGGGCAACGGCGCTGAACGCATGCCACAACCCGTGGCCCTGGAACCAGCTCGTGGGATCACAGGCGAAGCTTCCGGTTCGACCCAACGCAAAGAACACGACGGCCAACACCATTGCAACCAGGGATGCAATCCATAGGGGTCGCGCAATGCCACCGATGCGCTCGAGAGCCAGATCGGAGACGACGAGCGCGATCAACACGACGACGGTGACGACGTTCGTTATGCCGGGCCCGATGAGCAGAGCAACCGTGAATATTGCCGCTCCGATACCGACGATGCCCCAGCCGACCGGTCGATCCCACTCCCTGGCTTCTGCGACGTTGATGACGGCGAGCATCCATATCGTGACGAGGAAGGTGATGTCGTGGCTGAACTGGACGAACGGCCCGTCATACCCGTGGAACAGGAAGCTGCCGACACCGGTGAGGGTCATGGCGGTGCCGAACATGATGCGCAGCAGACGTTCGTGGCCCGAGACCGCACCCGCCCAAACGAGGATCGCCACACCGGCCACGGTGAATGCGAGACTCGAGATGGCGTTGACGGGCTGGTTCAACCCGGAGGCGTTCAGCGTTTCACAGTCGCTGGTTCCTGCAGCGATCAGGATGGAGGCGATTGACACATCCGCACGCTACCGACCTCCGTGCCCGAACGGATACACCTGTTCGGCTGCGGGCGGCTAGGTCGTGCGACCCATGAAAGTGGTCAGGTCAGTAGCAGAAGGTGTCGATACCATTCGTGAGCACAACCTCTTTGTACCTGGAATCCACACACACATGAGTACTCGACAGTCCGCCAATCTGGGTCCGACGAAACCGGGGTTCCAACGCGAGCGCGATGACGATGTCGCGATGTCAGGTGCCATGTTCTGGATCATCGTCGTCGTCGCATTCCTCATTCTGTCGGTCCTCGCTGTCCGTTTCGGGACGGCAGCCATCGAAAGCGACATCGAGAGCCGGGCCAACGGACTCTTGCGGGCGAACGACCTCACGACGGTCAACGTCAGGGCGATGGGAACCGACGTCGAACTCACGGGTTCGATCAGCGAGGAACGATCCGAGGAAGCGATCTTCGCCGCCGTGGCGGCCCTCTCCGGAGTCACATCAGTCGAGGGGAAGCTCTGGCCCATCGGCGTCGTGAACGACGAGAACGTCGTGATCATCGGCGATTCCGTCGAGATCGAGTGGGACGGATCATCGGCGGTGGTCAGGGGCGACCTCTCCACCGAGGAACGCAAACATGCCGTCGAGACCACGTTGGGGGATGTCTTCACCACTGTGGATGTCGACGACGTCGACGTCGTCGATGGTCTTGCGGATGAGGGCGCTTGGCTCGGCAAGGTACTTTCGCTCGTGCTCACATCGAAGGAGACCCTGCCTTCCGGGCTCGTGATCGTTGCGCCGAGTCAGAAACTTCTCGTCCTGTCGGGCGACGTCGCCACAAAGGGAGAGCGCAACGCGCTCAACAATCACGTGTTGGAAATCGCGTCCGATATCGGCTTCGACGCAAACCCCGCCGTCAGGGCACCGGAAACCAGTGCGCCGACGAAGGAGGAGGTCGAGGAACTCCAGGTCGACCTCAACACGCTCCTTGAGGGTCGTGTCGTCGAGTTCCGCGTCAACAGCGACGAGATCACCAGTGCGGGAACCGAACTCCTCGATGACATCCTTGCGATCATCGCGATCGAACCCGACATCCGGATCGAGATCGCCGGACACGCCGACGCTGCCGGTTCAGCGGCTCGGAACATGACGCTGTCCCGTGACAGGGCGAATGCGGTCCTCGCTTATCTCGTCGCAGCGGGGCAGGATGCAGGCAGGTTCGATGTCGTTGCGTTCGGTGACACGAAACCGATCGGCGACAACTCGACGGAACAAGGTAGAGCCCTGAACCGACGAATCGAATTCCGAGCGCTGCTCGCAGAGGAGACACCATGAGCTACGTGGCAAGTCAGATCATGTTCTGGATACTGCTGGCAACGGCATTCGGATTCATCATCGGCTGGATGGTCAACTCGCGCCGGGGCACGAAGAAGCGCAGAAGCAAGCGCCGTTTCTAGGTTCGTCCCTACCGGCGTACGGGGTCGGTAGCCATCACGCGGTCGGTCACGAGCGAAGTACGCGTAAGCATCAGCGTTATCACGAGCACGCCGATGGATCCGGCGACGTAGACCGGAACGATGCCGTAGGCGTCGGCGAGTATGCCTCCCGCTGCAGCACCGATCGGGAGCCCCACCCATGCGAGTGTCCTTGACGCAGCAATGACCCGACCCATGTGTTCGGGCGGGGCGAGCTTCTGGCGCAGCGTCATCAACGCCACATTCACCCAGGTCACCCCTGTGATGGCGATGCCAGCGGGTATGACGGCGATCCACGAGCGTGCCACGACGACCGCCAGGAATCCGCCACCGAGCATGCCGAGCCCGACGGCGTACATCGTCCCGAGCGGGATCCGTTGGGCGACCCTGGCAGCGAAGGCGACGCCTATCGATCCGATGGCAGCTTGGAGAGCGATGAACCCACCGACCGCAAGCCCTTCTTTCGATGCCACGTTCGTGATGTCCTCGATGCCGAGGACTTCCTGGGCGACGAAGAGCACCAACAGCGCCTCGAGCGGTTGGAACACGAAGTTCGTCATGGTCCCTCCGATGGTTCCCCACCGAAGTCGCTTGTCCGCGTAGAGGATCCTCACGCCTGTCGTGATGGCGTGTCGGAAACGTTCCTTGGTCTTTGACACCACCTGGGTTATCGGACGGACATATCTCAGGAAGATCGCCGAGGCGACGAAGGTCAGCGCGTTGATCGAGAAGGCAACGGCGAAACCCCCACTGAGGGTCACCGCGAGCCCGCCCGCCAGTGGCCCGATCGAAAGGGCGAGTGTCCTTGCCAAACCGAGCTGGGAGTTCGCCTTGATGAGCTCTCGCTCCGGCAGCGACTGGGTCATGTACGACTGGAGACCGGAATCGAACAACACGGACATGGAGCCCACGAGGAACGCAGAGGCGAGGACAAGTGACGCACTCCCTCTGGTGGTCAATTCGGGCCCGAGCGGGGAGGCGACGAACGCGAGGAACCCAAAGGTCGCTGCGCGCACCAGATCCGTCGCAATCAACGCACGGCCGAGCCTTCGCAACCGGTCGAGGAGCACCCCTGCGGCGAGACCGAACAACAACATGGGAAGGGTCTCTGCGAAGGCCGTCAACCCGAGGTCGAGCGCCTGTCCCGTGAGCGAGAGCATGTAGTAGGGCAGGGTGAAGAACGCGATGTAGTCACCAAAGAGTGAGACGCTCTGACCGCCGACGAGCGGAAACATGTTCCTGCTCGTCGACGATTGTTCCCCGTCGCGGGTTCCCCCCGGTTTGTCAATCGCTGCCACGGGCGAAAATCCTAGTCCACCGCTTCCCGACAGGCACAGACACCGCAAGGAATCGGGGTGCATTACGATTGGATCGACCAATGGAGCGAAATGGCTGACCTGCAGGACATCCCACGTCTCGCGCGAGAATTCTTCGACATGGCGCGCCAGTACCTCCTCCAGGAGACCGTCGAGCCAGCCAAGACACTCGGCTATTTCGCAGGGATGTCGGTCGCGGCGGCCGGGCTGTGGGCTGTGGCGCTCATTCTTCTTTCGGTCGCTGGACTCAGGGCGCTGGTCGATGTCCTGCCTGCGGGGGAGTATTGGGAAGCGCTCGCCTATGTCATCTACGCAATCGTCCTTGTCGTCTTTTGTCTCATCGTCGTAAAACTCGTTCCCGATCGCGGCGTCCATGACGCCAAGCAACAACCCTCCCAGGAGTCACCATGACCGCTATCGACAGAGCCGACCTTGAAGGAAAGCTGCGCGAGATCGAGGGTGTCGTCACCGATCTCGAGGAGGAGGCCAAGTCCCAGGTCGCATTGATTGCGGTCGTGGCCGGCGTTGCGGTCGTCGGCGTCGTCGCGTTCGTGATCTGGAAGTCTCGACACCCCAAGATTCGCATCGAGGTGTACAAGCAGTGAGCGACCACGACCGTGCTCAAGCTGCCGAACGGGCGACCAAACGGGGCATCGTGACGCAAGCCGAGACGCTCATCGGTCTCGCGGTGGTCGGTGTCGGGTTCTACATGAGGACCCGCAAGAAGTACGCAAGGCTGTACTCATACGGCTTCAATCTGGTACGGAGCAAGGAGTCGAAGCTGTACTCCTACACCGCACGACCGGGTGAGACCGTCCGGATCAAGGTCGTGCTTGGCACCGATTCGCTCGCCGACACGACGGTCGGTGGCTGATCGTGGCCGGTCGGAACGACAAACTGGTCAAGATCGTCATCTGGGTCGTCGTGGTGATGATGCTGCTCACGATGCTTGCCGCCCTTGCACCCGTGTTCTCCTGAGAGGGCCGATGCCGCAGTCCGGGTCTGAGTTCGTCGAAGGCGAATCCTGTCTTCTGTATGACGACCGCGGCAAGCAATACCTACTGACGCTCAAGACCGGCGCCGATTTCCACTATGACAAGGGAGTCGTCGCGCACGACCAGATCATCGGGGTGCCCGAGGGCACGACCCTGCGGTCGTCCCGGGACTTCCCTGTGACCGTGCTTCGTCCTCGTCTTGCGGATTATGTCCTGAGAATGAAGCGTGGTGCTGCCGTCATGTACCCGAAGGACACGAGTGCCATCGTGACGTGGGCGGACATCGCCCCCGGTTCCACGGTCCTCGAGGCAGGCACAGGGTCGGGAGCCTTGACCCTTGCGCTATCGAGAGCCGCCGGTGCCGATGGTCGGGTCGTCACGGTCGATACGCGAGAAGACCACCAGACCCACGCCAAGCGACTCATCGAGCGGTTCACAGGCACGATGCCCGCCAACATCGAGTTCCGCGTCGGCGATGTGGCGGACAATGTGGCCGACGTGCAACCCAACAGAATCGTGCTCGATCTTCCTGAACCGTGGCACTGTGCGCAGGTGGCGGCGGAAGGTCTCGCCGGAGGGGGCGTGTTCGCGGCGTACCTGCCGACCGTGCCACAGGTGCAGCAACTGCGGGACGTCATCGAGACATCCCGGGCGTTCATGGAGATCGATACGTTCGAGATCCTGATGCGATCATGGGCTGTTTCGGGTCGTTCGGTGCGCCCGGAACACCGCATGGTGGGTCACACAGGGTTCATCACCGTCGCTCGTCGGCGGCTCTAGCCTCGGAATGGTTGACATTTCACCCACATCCCCGTGACAATCGCTTATGCCGCCTACAATCGCGTGACGATACCAATTCGACCGTCCAGGAGGTCGCAGGTTGTCAGAGCTGGAGAACGGAAACGCACGACAAAGGCTTGAGGATGAGAATGCCGCCCTCAGGCAACGACTTCAGGATGCACCGCGACGAATTCGCATGCTCGAAGACCGCATGGTGGACCTTCGCAATCAGCTCGCCCAATCCCAGGGTCAGAACGAAAAGCTGACGATGGCGTTGCGCGAGACGAGGGAACAGCTCGCCCTGCTTCGTGACGAGGTTGAGAAGCTCACCGCTCCACCGAACCCGTTCGGGACCGTCCTCCAGATCAACGTCGATGGCACCGTCGACATCACCTCGTCCGGACGCAAACTCCGCGTCGCGGTGGAACCGACGGTCGAGGTCAAGGAACTCGAACCCGGTCAGGAAGTGATCCTCAACGAGGCTTTCAACATCGTCGATGTCCGCCATTTCGAATCGACCGGCGAGATCGCGACCGTGAAGGAATTCCTCAGCGAGAATCGTCTCGTGGTACTCGGGCGCGGCGACGAGGAACGCGTCGTGACGTTGGCTGCGCCGATGGCGGACTCCGAACTGCGCGTCGGGAACCACGTCCGGATCGATCCGAAGACGTCGTTCGTCCTCGAACGGATCGAAAGGCCCGAGGTCGAGGATCTCGTCCTTGAGGAAGTTCCCGACATCACCTATGCGAACATCGGCGGGCTCGACGGTCAGATCGAGGTCATCCGCGATGCCGTGGAGCTGCCGTACCTGCATCGCGACCGATTCGAGGACTACGACCTCGCACCACCAAAGGGTGTCCTGCTCTACGGACCGCCCGGGTGCGGCAAGACGCTCATCGCCAAGGCCGTTGCGAACTCCCTGGCCAAGGCCGTGAGCGCAAACAACGGGTCAGACGACACCCGTTCGTACTTCCTCAACATCAAGGGCCCGGAACTTCTCAACAAGTATGTCGGTGAGACCGAACGCCAGATCCGTCTCATCTTCGAACGCGCCAAGGAGAAGTCCGACGAGGGCGTGCCCGTGATCGTGTTCTTCGACGAGATGGATTCGCTGTTCAGGACCAGGGGTACGGGCGTTTCGTCCGATGTGGAATCGACGATCGTGCCCCAGCTTCTCAGTGAACTCGATGGTGTCGAGGCGCTCAAGAACGTGATCGTCATCGGTGCCTCGAACCGTGAAGACCTCATCGACCCTGCGATCCTTCGCCCCGGGCGACTCGACGTCAAGATCAAGATCGAACGGCCGACCAAGGAAGCCGCAAAGCGCATCTTCTCGATCTATCTCGCAGAGACGTTGCCGTATGACGCTGACGAGGTCGCCGAGGCAGGGTCCGTTCTCACGTTCATCGATGAAACCATCGAGCACATCGTGGAGGCCATGTACGCGGAGAGTCACGAGAACCGGTTCCTCGAGGTCACCTACGCCAACGGCGACAAGGAAGAGCTCTACTTCAAGGACTTCGCATCCGGTGCCATGATCGAGAACATCGTGCGACGTGCGAAAAAGGATGCGATCAAGCGTGACATCCAGGAAGGGTCACGCGGCATCAACCGCGGCGATCTCCTCGCTGCCATCCAGCAGGAATTCAAGGAACACGAAGATCTGCCGAACACGACGAACCCTGATGACTGGGCCCGGATATCGGGCAAGAAGGGTGAGCGGATCGTCTATGTCCGAACGCTGATCGAGGGCGATGGCGACCAGAGGGCCATCGAAACCGCCTCGCCTGGCCAGTACCTGTAGTCCGTGGCTGTCGAACCGGTCATAGGTACCGAGGTCGAGTACGGCATCACGGTCACCGGCGATGCCTCCTTCAACCCTGTGACCGCCTCGGCGCTTGTCGTGAACGCACATCGCGGAGGCGGTGGTCGGATCCGATGGTCCTACGACGATGAGACGCCGGGACGTGACGCCAGGGGGTTCAGCGTCGGAACATACCCCGTCGACGACACCGACTCCGGACTGATCAACGCCGTGCTGCACAACGGCGCGCGCCTGTACGTCGACCACGCCCATCCGGAGTATTCGAGCCCTGAATGCGGTGATCCTCTCGAGGCGACCTTGCATGACAAGGCGGGGGAGCGGGTGATGGAACACGCCGCTGCCGAGGCGAACCGCCTGTTGCCTGAGGGACAGCGCCTCCACCTCCACAAGAACAACTCGGACGGCAAGGGCAACTCGTACGGCGCCCACGAGAACTACCTCGTGCCCAGATCCGTCCCGTTCGGTCAGATCGTGAGTCACATGACGGCCTTCTTCGTGAGCCGGCAGATCCTCACGGGATCGGGCAAGATCGGAAGCGAGAACCATCGCCCCGCGGTCGACTATCAGTTGACCCAGCGTGCCGACTTCTTCGAGGAGGAGATCGGACTCGAAACGACGCTCAAGCGACCGATCATCAACACCCGCGACGAACCCCACGCCGATCCTGGCAAGTACCGCAGGCTGCACGTCATCAACGCCGACGCAACCATGTCCGAGGTCCAGAACCTCGTGAAGCTCGGTGCGGCGTCGCTCATGCTCATGGCACTCGAAGACGACGCAATCGGTGACGCCACGCAACTCGAAGATCCTGTGGGTGCCATGACCGTCGTCAGCCACGATCTCGGATTGACCGAACCGATCCAGCGCCGAGACGGAACAACGACGACGGCACTCGAACTCCAATGGCACTACTTCGACATCGCAGAGCGGTACGTGGCGTCGAGCGATCTCGACCCGTCGTACAAACAGGTCGTGGCGGAATGGCGGAGTCTGCTCATCGACATCGAACGGGGTCACGCCGCGGTTGCTGACCGACTCGACTGGGCGGCGAAACTCACCTTGCTCGAGGGCTACCGCGAGCGCGATGGACTCGAATGGGCGGACCCGAAGCTGCGTCTCATCGGGCTCCAGTTCCACGACATCGATTCCGAACGAGGCTTGTTCCATCGTCTCGAACGCACCGGCAGGATGCGCACACTCTTCGGTCCCGACGAGGTCGCCGCGGCAACGAGGACACCACCGGGGTCGACAAGGGCGTACTTCCGTGGGGAATCCATACGTCGGTACGGATCAGCGGTCGTCGCCGCGAATTGGGACTCACTCGTGTTCGATACAGGGGAATCAACACTGGTTCGCCTCCCTATGATGGAGCCGAGAAGAGGAACACGTGACCTTGTGGAAGGTCTGTTTGATTCCAGCCCGGATGCCGCCACGTTGGTTGCACGGATCGGAGGCACGAATGAGTGACAGGGAACGCACGACACGACGCGAAGATGCACCTCAGGGTGAGGTGGACGAGACCACGCAGGGTCGCGGTGAGGAAGTGACGGAGCGCATCGACGACCTCCTCGATGAGATCGATACGGTCCTCGAGGAGAACGCCGAGGAGTTCGTGAAGAATTATGTCCAGAAGGGCGGACAGTGACGGATCGTTCCATCGGTCCCCTCCAGGTCGGCGAATCCGTCGCTGACGGTTCATTCCTGTCCGTTCTCGAACTTCGTGGTCTCGAACCACGGTGGGAGGCCGACGGAACGTCGCCGATCACCCTGACCGAGGCGACCACGGTCCTCGCACTCACGTGGCCGGAAGGCGTCGTGATGGCGGGGGATCGAAGGGCGACCGCGGGCAACTACATCGCACACTCCCGGGTCCGCAAGGTCTACGAGGCCGATCGACACTCCGCGGTTGCGATTTCCGGCACGGCAGGCATGGCGGTCGAGCTGATCAAACTGTTCCGAACCGAACTCGAGCACTACGAAAAGATCGAAGGGGCGACCCTGAGCCTGGACGGCAAGGCAAACTTCCTGGCGAGGATGATCCGCGGGAACCTGTCCCTTGCATTCCAGGGCCTCGTCGTCATCCCGCTGTTCTGTGGCTACGACAAGCTGAAGGACAAGGGTCGGCTGTTCTCGTACGACGTCGTCGGCGGAAGGTACGACGAGATCAACTTCGCAACCACGGGCTCAGGCGGCTCCGAGGCGCGATCCTTCCTCAAGAGCGTGTGGCACGAGAACCTGACCAGGGAAGAAGCGCTCGGCGCAGCGGTCGAGGCGATCGTGTCTGCAGCCGAGGAGGATTCGGCAACCGGTGGCCTCGACCTCAAGCGGGGCATCCTGCCCAACGTGCTCATTGTGACCAAAGACGGGGTCGAGGAGATCGGCGACGACGACCTCATCGCCATCGCAGGTCCGATTCTGGACGGTCGACCATGAGCATGCCCTTCTATGTGCCACCCGAGCAGCTCGTCAAGGATCGGGCGGAGTTCGCCCGTAAGGGCATCAACCGGGGTCGACCGATCGTGGTCCTCCAACTCGAAGCCGGAATCCTGTTGGTCGGTGAGAACTCGTCGCCTTCACTTCGCAAGATCAGCGAGGTGTACGACCGCATCGCGTTCGCAGGCGTCGGGCGCTTCAACGAATTCGAGACCTTGCGGGTGGCCGGGATCAGGTATGCGGACCTCAAGGGCTATTCGTATTCGAGGGACGATGTCACGGGCAAGGGTCTTGCGAACGCCTATTCCCAGACCCTCGGACAGATCTTCTCGCACGAGGTCAAACCGTATGAGGTGGACATTCTCGTCGCCGAACTCGGTCTCACCATGGAGGACGACAACCTGTATCGCGTCCAGTTCGAAGGGACGCTGCGCGAGGCTGATGCCTACACGGCACTCGGCGCAAACGAGACCGAGATCGTCGCCGCCCTCGACGGCAACGTGACGGCCGATATGTCGGTAGAGGCAGCCTTTGCAGCAGCCTGTCGCGCCATCGAGACGGGTACGGGTGAAAGCGTCGCCCCCGAGGGCTGGGAAACCGGATTTCTCGACCGTTCATCCGACCGACGCACGTTCAGAAGGCTCACCCCCGATGAGCTCAGAGCGGCACTCGGCTAGACGACCCGAAGTGCGGCGTCTGACGGGCGCCCTGACATACTGCGCTCCCATGGAGTGTCGTGGCGTTCTTTGCACATCGGTTCATGCACCATGGGGTACCCTGCGTCAATGAACCGACGGATATTCGGCATCGAGAACGAGTACGGCGTCACCTGCGTCCTGCGCGGGCAGCGTCGACTTTCCCCTGACGAGGTCGCGCGATATCTGTTCCGGCGCGTGGTGAGCTGGGGGAGATCCTCCAACGTCTTCCTTGAGAACGGGGCCCGCCTCTATCTCGACGTCGGATCACACCCCGAGTACGCAACACCGGAGTGCGACAGCATCTACGACGTCGTCGCCCACGACCGGGCAGGCGAGAGAATCCTCGAAGGCCTGGTCGAATCCGCCGAGCGCAGGCTTGCCGAAGAGGGCATCCGCGGCGACATCTACCTGTACCGCAACAACACGGATTCTGCGGGCAACTCATACGGATGCCACGAGAACTACCTGATCAGGCGACACGCTGACTTCCAGCGCACCATCGACACCCTGATCCCGTTCTTCGTCACCCGCCAGATCTGGGCGGGAGCAGGCAAGCTCCTCGGAACCGCACGGGGCACGATCTTCTCCCTCGCCCAACGCGCCGAACACATCTGGGAGGGAAGCTCATCGGCGACGACGAGAAGCCGTCCGATCATCAACACCCGGGACGAACCCCACGCCGACGCCGAGCGGTATCGCAGACTCCACGTCATCGCGGGCGATTCGAACATGTCCGAATACGCCACGTTCGCAAAGATCGGTTCGACGGTCGCGTTGCTCCAGATGCTCGAGGACGAGGTCGTCTTCCGCGATCTCACCCTTGAGAACCCGATCAGGGCCATCAGGGAGATCAGCCACGACATGACCTGCCGCCGCACCGTGCGCCTCGCCAACGGCAGGGAGTTGAGTGCGCTCGACATCCAGTGGGAGTATCTCGAGCGTGTGCTGCGCTACACACGCACGACCGGCGTGGGACCCGAGGTCGAGAAGGCGGTTGCGATGTGGGAACACCTCCTTACCGGTCTCGAGAAGGACCCGATGACCCTCAATCGGGAGGTCGACTGGGTCGCCAAGTACCACCTGATCGAGCGGTATCAGACGCGTCACAAACTTCCGTTGTCCTCGGCGAGACTGGCACTCATCGATCTGAACTATCACGACGTCAACCAGGATCGGGGTCTGTTCTACAAACTGGAGCGTGCAGGACTCGTCGAACGCATGGTGACGGATGAGGCGATATCCCAGGCCATGGTGGAACCACCGAGCACGACACGAGCACGTCTGCGTGGCGCGTTCATCCGTGCAGCAAAGGAAAAGCGCCGTGACTTCACGGTTGATTGGGTGCACCTCAAACTCAACGACCAGGCACAACGCACGGTCCTGTGCAAAGACCCCTTCAAGGCCTACGACGAACGAGTCGACCGGTTGATAGAAAGCCTCTGACGCCGGCTTCGCCGGCGAGTACTCAGTTCACAGCCTTCAGTTCACAGCTCTCAGTTTTCAGCCTTCAGATTGCTGCTTACGGCTTACGGCTTACAGATCTTGGCTTTGGCCAGCATCGCGTCCTCCCTTCAGGGGGGACGGCAGAC
>CAZDIQ010000028.1:0-17031 GCA_964505525.1 uncultured Acidimicrobiaceae bacterium
GGTCCGTGATTCAAGATCCAAGAAGTAGAAAGTACAAAGTAGAAAGTACAAAGTAGAAAGTACAAAGTACGCAGCGCGTTTGCGCGAAGGTTTACGGATTTCGGGTATCGGGAGCGAGCGCAGCGAGCGACTCGGCATTTATCAGGATTCGGCACATCGTCCATCATCCAGGATCCATGATCCAAGCCGAAAGCGGTCAACTGATCGCTCCTGAACTGATACCATTCCGTCCGCGTTGATGAGGAACATGCCCACGTACGGGTGCCGAAGCGAGCCGGGGATGGTGTGAGCCCGGTGGCACACAGCGGGTGTGATCACCTCGGAGCCACGGGAAGAAAGCGGTGCAGAGGCAGCTGCGAGTAGAACCCGTCGATTCGCCCACGCACGGGCAGACGAAGCGGTCGGCGAATAGGCCGGCAAGCCGGGTGGTACCGCGGTTCCCCCGTCCCGGCACCGACAGGTGACCGATAACGAGGGACAACACATTGGTATCCGGAAACATGTTTGATGCCGTCAGGCCTGGAGTCGACTTTCCCGCGCTCGACAGACGGATTCTCGCGTTCTGGGATTCGATCGACGCATTCAAGATGTCGATATCCCTGCGTGAGGATGACCCCGAGTACACGTTCTATGACGGGCCCCCCTTCGCGACGGGCTCACCGCACTACGGCCACATGCTCCAGGGCGTGGTGAAAGACATCGTCCCGCGATATTGGACCATGCGCGGGTACAAGATCGAGCGTCGGTTCGGATGGGACACCCACGGCCTCCCTGTCGAGATGGAGGTCGAGAAGCAACTCGGCGTGTCGGGACCGCGTGAGATCCAGGCTCTGGGCATCGACGTGTTCAACGAAGCATGTCGCACCATGGTCAACACGACGACCGATGAGTGGTACGAGATCACGTCGAAGTTGGGACGTTGGGTCGACTTCGAAGACGACTACAAGACCATGGACACCGACTTCATGGAAAGCGTGTGGTGGGTCTTCGGACAGCTATGGGACAAGGGGCTCGTCTATCGCGACTTCAAAGTGCTCCCCTACTCGTTCGGAGCAACCACACCGCTGTCGAATTTCGAAGCGAACATGGACTACCGCGACGTCGACGACCCCGCAGTCACGGTATCGCTCGAGGTGACCGAAGGCTCTGGCAAGGTCCAACCAGGCCACCGGCTGCTGATCTGGACGACGACACCATGGACCCTTCCGGGAAACCTTGCGATTGCCGTTCGTGAGGACAGCACCTATGCGCTCGTGTCGCATCGAGACGACCACGGCTTGTACTGGGTGGCAGAGAACCGCGTCGAGCCCGTGTTCGGGGAATGGGCGACGGTGGTGGATACAGCGCCCGGCTCCGAACTCGTGGGAGCCGTGTACACCCCACCCTTCGACTATTTCGCCGACAAACGCGACGCCGGCGCGTTCGTGGTGATCACCTCGGACGAGGTCTCCGTCGACGAGGGGACCGGACTCGTCCATATGGCGCCCGCATACGGGGAAGCCGACTTCACGGCCATAGCCACCGCGGGTATCGACGCCCTCGTCGACCCTGTCGACGCAGAGGGGCGCTTCACCGACGAGGTCCCCGATGTCGAGGGGCTGAACGTCAAGGAGGCCGACCAGACACTCATCCGCCTCCTCAAAGCATCGGGTCGACTCTTCGCACAGGCGACGATCAACCACTCGTACCCCTTCTGCTGGCGGACAGGTACGCCCCTCATCTACAAAGCGATCCCGACGTGGTTCGTAGCGGTCGAGAAGTTCCGCGACAAGATGGTCGAGGTCAACAAGGACATCCGGTGGGTTCCCGAGGCGATCGGTGCCAACCGGTTCGGCAACTGGCTCGAGGGTGCCCGGGATTGGGCCATCAGCCGGAATCGGTATTGGGGATCGTGCATCCCGGTCTGGGAGTGCGATGTATGTGACGAGCAGGTGTGTGTCACGTCCCGCCAACAACTCGCCGACCTGTCGGGCGTGATGCTCGACGATCTCCACAAGCACTTCGTGGATGAGGTGACCTGGGCGTGCACATGTGGGGACGGCACGATGACTCGCGTCCCTGAGGTCCTCGACTGCTGGTTCGAGAGCGGGTCCATGCCGTTCGCCCAGATCCACTACCCCTTCGAGAACCAGGAACGATTCGAGGAACGGTTCCCAGCCGACTTCATAGCCGAAGGACTCGATCAGACCCGGGGATGGTTCTACACGCTGCTCGTGCTCGCAACGGCGATCCGTGGCGCCGCGCCGTTCCAGAACTGCGTCGTCACGGGAATGATCCTTGCCGAGGACGGCAGGAAGATGTCCAAGTCGCTCAAGAACTATCCGGATCCTGCTGACGTGATCGATGCGTTCGGGGCAGATGCCCTCAGGGCATACCTGATCAACTCCCCGGTGGTCCGGGGCGAGCCACTGCGCTTCTCCGAGGACGGTGTCAAGGACGTCGTACGAACCGTGTTGCTGCCACTGTGGAATGCGTACTCGTTCTTCTCCACCTACGCGGAGGCAGACTCGATCACGAGCAACGACATCCTGTCCGCACCTCCGCTGAGCGAGCGACCGGAAATCGACCGATGGATCATCTCGGTCCTGCAATCCCTCATCGCAAACGTGAACAAGGAGATGGAGGCATACCGTCTCTTCTCGGTCGTTCCCCCGGTCATCGGGTTCGTCGGTCATCTGACGAACTGGTACATCCGACGCAGCCGGAGGCGGTTCTGGGCGCACAGGAATGACAACGACGACAGGGACAAGTTGGCTGCGTTCGCAACCCTGTACGAGGTGCTCACCACCTTTGCCACCGTGGCGGCTCCTGTGCTGCCGTTCGTCACCGAGGAGATCTATCAGGGACTGGTTCCACGTGTCCATCCGGGAGCACCAGCAAGCGTCCACCACATGGACTACCCGCTTGCCGACGAGTCCGCGATCGATCCCGACCTCGAGTTGGCGATGGAGACCGTGCGCACCGTTGTCAATCTCGGACGCGGACTGCGCAAGCGCGAGGGATTCCGTGTCAGACAACCCCTGTCGGTGGTGACGATCGTGTCGCGTTCAGATGCCGAGCGCGATGCCGTTGCCCAGCACATGGCTCTCATCGCGGAAGAGCTGAACGTGAAGCTCGTCGAGGCCCATACCGACGAGTCAGGGCTCGTCGATCTGACCGCCAAGGCGAACTTCAAGAGTCTCGGTCCCCGCTACGGCAGCACGACGAAGGCGGTCGCAGCCACCATCGAATCGCTCACCCACGAGGAACTCACGACGATCCTCGACGGAGCCACCATCTCGCGCGATGGCTTCACCATCGAGGCCGATGACGTAATCGTCGAGCGAGTGCCGCGCGAGGGAACCGTGGTCGCGACACAGGGCTCCCTGTCCGTCGCACTCGACTGCACGATCGACGAAGCTCTCGCAACCGAGGGCATAGCCCGTGAACTCGTGAACCGGATCCAGGGTCTGAGACGGGACATGGATCTCGACGTCGTGGACCGCATCACGATCGCCTATCGCACGCACAGCAGTGCGGTGCAAAACGCCGTCTCGACATTCGACTCGCTGATCAGAGCCGAAATCCTTGCCGATGCGATCACTGAGTCCGATCAGGAAACCGGGACCGAGGTCGACGTCGAGGGTGAGTCCGTCTGGATCGACATCGCACGCGACGCAACGCGCTAGAGGAACCAGCCGAACACGACCGGGATGAGCTGGATACCGATGATGAGGATCACCGGCGACAGATCAAGTGCCGCCCCACCCACACGGATCGGTGGTACGACGGCGCGGATCGGACTGAGCATCGGTTCGACGAGTCGGTTCAAGAACTCGTAGATCCTGCGGATCGGATGATCGAACGAAACGCGCCCGAATACGACGATGTACGACAGGACGATCCAGACGATCAGGCCGAGCGTTATGGCGTTGACGAGGCCGTTGACCAAGGCCACGCTATTGGTCGCCCCCAAAGAGACCGAGACGTGCAAGGCGCTCCTGCTCCGACACGCCGAGTGAGACGCCTGCAGGCGTCACCAGGATGACTCCCTGGGTGGTCTTGGACATCTTGCCCTCGAGGGCGTAGGTGAGCCCCGACGCGAAGTCGACGATACGACGAACCATCTCGGGTTCGGTTGAGCGCAGATCAAGGATCACGCCGCGCCCTGCCCGTATCGCATCGGCGAGACTCTGGGCATCCGAGAAGTTCCTTGCAACGATGATCTGGGACTCGGGGTCGATGCGACGGGTGGCCATGTCGGCGGCCGCCGAACCCATGTTGGGGTGGACGTAGAGCCCAGCCTCGGCGTGACTGGGATCGGAAGAGATCGTCCGCTTCGTGGAACTCGGTGGCTCCACTCTGCGCCCGGCGAGCGTCCCTGGAGGTCGGACGGACGAGGGCGGGGCTTGGGGTGGTGGCGCCTGGCGCTGGGGTTGGGTCTGTGGCTGTGCCTGGTACTGCGTCCCCTCCTGATTCGGTGGGTCGAGAGGTCTCACCTCACCGCCGGAGCTATCGACATAGTCCGCACCCTGTTCGTCCTCATCGACAAGCCCTAGATAGAAGAGCGTCTTGTTCCAAAATGTCGCCATCGTGACTACCCGTTCCGTTGCGAGATCATGCGTGATCGGTAGGTCCAAAGATAGCCGTTCCCACACGAACGAGCGTTGCACCCTCCTCGATTGCGACTTCGTAGTCGCTCGACATACCCATCGACAACGTGTCGACCACGTCTGATCGTTGACGCAGCCGATCGAAGACTCCGCGCAGGAGCGAGAACCACGGTCGCGAAGCCTCGGGGTCGCTGTCGATCGGAGGAATCGCCATGACACCCCGGACACGAATGCCCGAGTCGACCACCTTGTCGAATACCTCGTTGGCCGTCGCCGGATCGAATCCGCCCTTCTGGGGTTCCCCTGCGACGTTGAACTGCAGCAGGACGGGAGTCCGACTTCCCTCCCATCGTCGGATCAGCTCCAATCGATCGAACGAGTGGAGAAGGTCGACGTGGTCGCGGACATAGGTGGCCTTGCGCGATTGCAACGGACCGATGAAGTGCCATGAGATGTCCTCGGGGAGTCCAGCAGCGTGTCTTGCTGCCAAACCCTGCTGCCGGTTCTCGCCGAATACCTTTTGACCGGACCGGTACACATCAAGGACCTCCTCGGTGCTGCGGTTCTTCGACACCGCCACGAGTCCGACCTCCCCATCGGATCGCCCACTGCGCGCGGTGGCCGCGTGTATCCGCCCGAGTACCTCGTCGAGTGGGGTCAGAGCCATACGATCGAAACCTGTCGCACTTTTGTGCCGTCCCTGCGATGGGAAGCGAAGCGGTCGTCACATTTCGTGCAGGCAGAGACGTCGACGACCCGGATCCCGTCACCGATCTGGGCGGCAACGGCTGCACCGAGGTCGACGCTCAAGGTGCCCGACGATGTCGTGGCTGCGAACCCCCCGATGGCATCGACCACATCCTGTGACACCTCGTAGCAGCACGGCCCGATGTGAGGTCCGATGACCGCAACCGCATACTCCTGACCGCGGGCAGGGTCGACGGCCTTCGCAACGATGCCGGCGGCGACGCCACGCCATCCGGCGTGCAGCATGGCAACCGAGGTGTCCCCGACGAGGGCGACAGGCACGCAGTCTGCCGTGCCGATGGCGAGCGGAAGACCTACCGTGGCTGTAGTCAGACCATCGGCTTCACCGTGGTTCCCCGCCGTTGAAACCGGGACGATGTCAGAGCCGTGCACCTGATCGACATACGCCCACGCATCCGTGATCCCGAGGCGTTGTGCGATTGCGGTACGCGCCGACGCATCGCGTCTCGCGTCACCGTCGTGTCTCGTCCCGAATGCGACCCCCGGAACGCCGGGAGCCAGGATCATCCCTGGACGAAACCGGGGATGTCCATCGTGTCGACACCGGGGTCGGTGAGATCGTCATCCGGATTGTCGAAGATCGACGGACGGGTGATGCGACCGGACGCAACGCCCTGGGGCGTCTGGGTCGAGAATCCGCTCCGGCGATCGCGATCGAAGCCTGCGGCGATGACCGTCACACGCATCTCATCGCCGAGTGTTTCGTCGATGACGGCGCCGAAGATGATGTTGGCGTCGGCGTCCGAGTGACTACTGATCAGCGTGGCGGCCGTGTTGACCTCCTGGAGGGTCATGTCCTTTGGACCAGCGATGGAAAGCAACACCCCGCGGGCACCTTCCATCGATGTCTCGAGCAGAGGACTCGAGATCGCCTTCTCTGCGGACTGCTGTGCACGCGAATCGCCCGTCGACGTGCCGATACCCATCACGGCGGAACCTGCGTCGGACATCACTGTCTTCACATCGGCGAAGTCGACATTGATCAGCCCGGGCGTTGTGATCAACTCGGTGATGCCACGCACGCCCGATGTCAGGACCTCGTCCGCCATGCGGAACGCATCGGTGACCGGCGTGCTCGCATCGGTGATTTCGAGAAGACGTTCGTTCGGAATGATGATGAGGGTGTCGACGGCGGCTTTGAGCGCCTGGATCCCTTGTTCGGCCTGGACCGAGCGGCGCCGGCCTTCGAAGCCGAAGGGTCGCGTGACAACACCGACCGTGAGTGCTCCGAGCGACCGCGCAACCTCAGCGACGATGGGTGCTGCACCGGTGCCTGTCCCGCCACCTTCTCCGGCGGTGATGAACACCATGTCGGATCCCTCGAGCGCTTCCTCGATCTCGTCGCGATGATCCTCGGCTGCTTCGCGTCCGACCTCGGGGTTCGCACCGGCGCCAAGACCTCGGGTCGCATCGCGACCGATGTCCAGCTTCATGTCGGCATCGGACATGAGCAGAGCCTGCGCATCGGTGTTCACGGCGATGAACTCGACGCCGCCGACACCGAGGTCGATCATGCGGTTGACAGCGTTGACGCCACCACCGCCGACTCCGACGACCTTGATCACTGCAAGGTACGTGCTTGGTCCTTTGTTCTCCATCTCGACCATCCTCCCGGGCGGGTTTCGTAAACCTTAGTCCTCTGGTTGAGGTTGACGATGCTCTTATTCTTCAGTCTCTAGTTGAGGTTGAGGGTTGCCGATCGCGGGGCGCAACGGGGCGATCACATTGATCTCGACACCGGACTCGATTCCCGATGCGAGCAGCGATGCAAGCACCACGGCCTTCTCGTTCATGTCCGCCGGCCTCCCGAGCAGAACTCGGTGCCCGCCCACCTCTGCCACAAGACCGTCACCCTCGGCTGAGACATCGACAGCCATCGCGAGATCGGGCGGGAGGGCCTCGACGAACCGCAGGGCTCCCAGAATCAACGGGTTGGCGATGTTGTATCCACTGCCGACCGGACCCGTGTCGATACTGATCCTCGGCGCACCGCCGGGGGCGTCCGCAGGGACGACCGCACCGTTGGATGAGACCGTCACCCAACCGTCGGCTGCCATGACCGTCGCAAACGGGACGTGTTCGACGACCTCGACCGAGATCGATCCGGGGAATGACACATCCACGACTGCTGAGGCCACCCATGGGTCGGATCTGATCGCACTGAGGATCGCGTCTTTGTCGACGTCGATGGTCGGCGTCCCGTTCCCCATCCCGATCGCCGCGATCGCGGAGGCGGGATCGGAGTGCTGTGCACCGCTCACGGTCACGTTGCGGATCGAGAGAACCGGGCTTCTGATCAACCAGATGCCACCGACGATCGACCCGATCAGCACCAGGAACAGGAGAACCCACTTCAGCCGACCGCGCGCACGATCCTCGCTCACCGTCCTGCGGCGCTCGGCGAGCTTGGGTTCCATGACCGTCATGTTGCATCCAATTCTTCGAAGTGGCCGATGAAACGGATCTCAGGCTCGAGGAGCCTGCCGGTTCTTTCAAGGACCATCGAGGCGATGGTATGGACAAACCGATGGATGTCCGAGGCTTTCGCTGTCGGGTCGGCAACCAGGAAGTTGGCATGGACCGTCGAAACACTCACCGGACCGTCGGAGAATCCCTTGAGACCGAGCTCATCGATGATCTCGCCTGCGGACACGTCCTGTGGGTTCTTGAAGACGCTCCCGGCGTTGAGCGTGCCCCCGGGCTGGTTCACCTTGCGCCACCTTGTGATCTCCCTGAGCTCACTCTCGAGGTCATGGACGACCCCGAGGGATGTGCGGAATGTGCCCTGGACAACGATGTCGGATGACGTCAGATTCGATGACCGATACCCCAACCCGAGCGTGCTCGCGTCGCGGCTCGTGAGTTCCGCTGTGACGGCGTCGACGATCACAACCGAATCAAGGACATCGGCGGTGTCGGAGCCGTGCCCACCCGCGTTCATCTGCACCGCTCCCCCGACCGAACCGGGAATCCCGACGTAGAAGCCGAGACCGGACCGCCCTGCCGAAGCGGCGGCGCGAGCGAGCACCGGTAGGGGCGTTCCCCCGCCTGCGACGATCAGGCCGTCCGGCTTGACCTCGATCGCGGCGAACCGCGGTCCGAGCCTCACGACGAGTCCGTCGAACCCCGAGTCGGAGACGACGACGTTGCTGCCACGCCCGAGAACGGCGATGGGCGTCCCTGCCGGAGCACCGAGCAGGACCGATCGCAACTCTTCGAGGTCGGTCGGCTCGATGAACCACCGTGCGCTCCCCCCGACCTTGTATGTGGTGAACTGCGCGAGGGGGACGTCGGTGACGACGGATGCGTGATCGATGGCCTGAGGACTCATGAGACCGTCTCCAGGCCGGCGGCGATGTCGGGAGCGATGGCGTTGACGTCGCCTGCCCCCATGAGCACCACGACGTCGCCGGGGCGGACCACCGACACGACGCTTTCGGTCACATCACCCACCCGAGGGATGAACGAAGCCACACCACCCGCGGCCTCGACGGCCTCGGCGACGAGCCGTCCCGAGACGCCGATGATCGGAGCCTCACCTGCCGCATACACCTCGGTCACGAACACGCGGTCTGCACCGGCAAGGGGTTCGCCGAACAGCGGAGCGAGGTCTGCGGTCCGTGAATAGCGGTGGGGCTGGAAGACAACGATCACATCACCGTCCGCCCCTTCTCTGGCGGCCGCGATCGTCGCAGCCACCTCTGTGGGGTGATGGGCGTAGTCGTCGACGATGGTCACACCGCCGACCATGGCGGTCAGTTCGTACCTTCGCCTCACACCCTCGAACGACGCAAAGGCACCGGCAACATCCCCGGTATCGAGTCCGAGTTCGTGTGCCAGAGCGATGACCCCCGCTGCGTTGAGCGCAAGATGGGCACCCGGCTTCGGCAACGTCACGGAGGTCGAAGTTCCCCCGAACGTCAGGGTGAAGGAAACCGCACCGTTGGTGTGCATCAGCTCCGATACGACCCAATCGGCTTCGGTGTCGAAGCCGTAGGTCGTGACGGGAACCCGCTGCGCGAGGCGACGGACACCCGCATCGTCGATGCAGGCGATCCGAGGACCGTCGACACGACCGACGACCTGGGCGAACGCGTCTTCGAGCGCGGCGAGGGTTTCATAGTGATCGAGATGGTCAACGTCGACATTCGTCACGAGGATCGAATCGAGGTTGAGGTGTCTGAAGGTTCCGAACGCCTCGTCCGCTTCGAGGATCAGACGGTTGTCCGATCCGAGATGTGCCCCCGTGTTGAGACCGATCATCGTGCCCCCGACGAGGAACGACGGATCGCGACCGACGGCCCGCATCGCCGTGACCATCAGGGCGGTCGACGTCGTCTTTCCGTGGGTGCCTGCAAGTCCTGTGGTCGGTATCTGATCCGTGAGCGATCGCAGAAGGTCGGGTCGACCCCACACGGGGATGCCTGCGGACCTTGCAGCAACGATTTCGGGATCCGTGTCAGGGACCGCGGACGACACGACGACCAGTCCGACATCCGTCATGCGTTCGGGTTCGTGCCCGACCCAGGCGGTCACACCGACTTCTGCGAGTCCGCTGAGCATCCGACCCGGTTTGAGATCCGAACCGGTCACGTCGTGCCCGTGTTGGCTGAGGAGTTTTGCGAGTCCGGACATGCCGGCACCACCGACGCCGACGATGTGCACGCGGTGCGGAATCGTTGCGATGTCACCCATGGATCAACTCCAAAGCCCGGTCCGCCACCTGTGCAGCTGCATTCCTGTGACCTGCCCCTCCCGCCCGCCGTGCCATCTCAGACCGACGTGCTTCGTCTGCCATGAGATCGAAGACGGCACGGATCACCGAGTCCGTATCCGTCTGTTCAATGATCAACGCTCCACCCGAAGCGGCAAGCTCGGCGGCGTTCTGCGCCTGGTACCCCTGCCCCGCCGGGAGCGGGACGACGATGGCAGGGGTCGACGTCTCCTCGATCTCTGACACCGTGATGGCTCCGGCCCGTGACAGGACAAGATCACACGCGGCGTAGACGTCGGCCATGTCATCCTCGAACGCACGGACCACCCAACCCTCGACACCGGTCGCTTCCGCCGAGACGACGTCGTGGTGCACGGTCCCACAGATGTGGAGCACGTCGAAGTTCCGTCTCGGATCGTCGACGATCGTCCGTGCCAATGAGTTGAGCGCGGCCGCCCCGAGACTGCCTCCGAACACGCCGAGCACCTCTCGACCCGGTCTGATCCCGAACTTCGCACGAGCAGTTTCCCTCATGGACGACCGGTCGAACGAGTCGAAACTCTCTCGGAGCGGGTTACCGACGACTACCGCTCCGCGGAGTTTCTCCGTCGCGGCGTCGAACGCAACCATCACGACATCGGCGCGGCCTGCAACCAACCGGTTCGCCATCCCAGGCACAGCATTCGCTTCGTGGACAAGGAGCGGTATCCCGGCCTTGCGTGCGGCAAGAGCCGCTGGACCCGAGACATACCCTCCGAACACGATCATCGCTTTGAGATCAGACTGCGCGATCTCGGCACCGATTGCCTTCGATGCGGACCGTACCTCCACCGGCAACTTCAGGTTGTCCACCGACAGCGACCGGCGCAGCCCGTGGATGTTCACCTTGACGAAGCGAAAACCGGCCGATGGGACGGTGGTCGCCTCCATCCTGTCGCCTCCGAAGAAGACGATGTCGTCACGGGCGACACCCCGAGCCACGAGCGCTTCGGCGACAGCGATGGCAGGAAACACGTGGCCACCTGAACCGGCGGCAGCAATCCCGATGCGCATCAGGACGCCCCAGTCTCAACTCGTCTGGCTCCACGGCTTGTCCGAGTGATGTTGATGAGGACACCGATCGCGGCCAGGTTGACCAGCATGGCGTTTCCTCCGCTCGAGATGAACGGGAGGGGGACACCCGTGATCGGCAACACGGCCACCACGCCACCGATGTTGACGATGGCTTGGAGCGTGAGCCACGACACGATGCCGATGGCAAGCAGGCGGCCATACATGTCAGGTGCCCTGTACGCGATCGAGATACCCACAACAGCGAGAAGTGCGAACAGCGTGATCACCATCGTTGCACCGGCAAACCCGGTTTCCTCGCCGATGATGGCGAAGATGAAGTCGGTGTGGGCGTTGGGGAGCCACGACCAGCGAGCCCTCGACTGACCGAGGCCAACGCCGAAGAACCCACCGGTTCCCAGAGCGACCATCGACTGGACTGCCTGGAGCCCCGTGTTGCGGGCGTCAGAGAACGGATCGAGGAAGCCGAGCAGTCGGTCCTTGCGATAGTCGGCCGACATTGCAAGGGCAGCCATGGCCAGCGCTCCAAGAGTCCCGAGTCCGAACACGAACCGCATGGGAACCCGAGAAGCAAAGAGCATCACAAATGCCGGACAGACGACCAGCAGCACGTTCCCGAAGTCAGGTTGTGCGAGCAGCAGGAACGTCACCGAGCCAAGGATGGCCGCGACGGGATACAACACGTGACGGATGTCCCCCAAGAGTGCATCCTTCTTCGTGAGCACCGCGGCAAGCAGCGACAACGATGTGAACTTTGCGAATTCGGCGACCTGAAGCGTGATCGGACCGAGGACGATCCATCGAGTCGCACCGCCACGCGTCGAGCCGACCACCACGGTCACGATCAGACCGACGAGCGTGGCGATGAAGAGCGGGAGGGCGTACCTCTGCCACACGCGGTACGGGACGAACGATGTGACCACCAGAGCCGCGAGACCGATACCGACCCACATCACCTGTTTCGTGAAAAGCTCGAATTGACCGATGTCGGCCTTGAGCGATACAACCGAGGAAGCACTGAGCATGGCACCGAGACCGATGGTGAGCAGCATCGCAACGATCACAAGCAGGAAGACCGAGCGTCGACCTCCCGAGGTCTGCCGAACCGCTCTCGCGCGGGGGACGGGCCGGACCTTGCGTTCTGCTACGTCTGTCATCGCCCGCTGTCCCCTTCCATGGAGTGAACGATGTCTGCGAACCGTGCGCCACGTTCAGCGTAGGAGGTGAACTCGTCAAAACTGGTGCATCCCGGGGAGAGGAGGACGACGTCTCCCGGTTGCGCGTCCGCTGCTGCCTTTCGGATCGCGTCCTCCATCGTGTCGTGTGTCGACACCGGCCCGACCGCCGCAGCGGCAATCTCGCTCGCGGCCTCACCGAACGCATAAAGACCCGCGAGCCCCTCGATGCCCCCGATGGATGACAGGTCGAGGTTCTTGTTGCGACCGCCCGCAAGAAGCCGGACACGGTCGTACGAACGCACAGCCGCGACTGCCGCATGGGGATTGGTGGCCTTCGAGTCATTCACCCACCGGACGCCGTCGACTATCGCAACGAGGTTCCTTCGGTGTTGTCCTGGCTGGAACCCGTCGATGACCTTGCCGATGGCGTCGTAGCTCGCACCGACCGATGCCGCAAGCGTGCCCGCAACGACAAGATCGAACCGGTATGACGGATCATCCAACGGCGCCGGGAACGAGTGCGAGTCGATGACGAGCGTGTCACCCTTGACGCCGTTGCCGTCCGGGGGCAAGGTCGAACCGGAGGTGCGCACGACCCGGCACCGCGCGTTGTCGGCGATGCGATCGACCGTTTCATCATCGGCGTTGCCCACGAACAGGTCGTCACCGGACATCTCGGTGAGCATGGACGCCTTTGCATCCACGTAGTCGTCCATCGTGCCGTGCCAGTCGAGGTGGTCGGGTGCGATGTTGAGAATGGAAGCCGCTCGAGGATGAACGGACATGTATCGCAGTTGGAACGACGAGAGCTCGGCGACCACGACGTCCAGCCGGCCATGGGACTCGGCAACCTCTGAAAGGGGCTTGCCGATGTTGCCTGCAGCAATCGACTCGATTCCTGAGGCATCCAGCATGTCGGCGGTCACCTGGGTGACGGTCGACTTTCCGTTCGTTCCCGTCACGGCAACGAGGGTCGCTTCGATCTGGTCGAGTCCGAATTGCGCCTCGGCAGTGACGTGGATGCCTTGTCGAAGCGCTGCGACGAGGCAGTCTGCCGTCGGTGGGAACCCTGGGCTTGTCACGACGAGGTCGACGCCTGCGAGCACCGCGTCGTCCCATCCGCCGGCTCTCAGGTCGACCGGTGTCAGGTCGGCAGGCAGGGAAACGTCGACCCGGTCGTCGTAGAGCGCAACCGTGTGACCGAGCCCGAGAGCGCTCCTTGCGGCAGCGATGCCGCTCACCCCCGCACCAAGCACGAGGGTCGTCATTGGACGATCGAACCGGGGCCGGACACCCAGTCCGCATAGAACATGCCGATGCCGATCGCCACCATGATGGCCTGCAGGATCCAGAAGCGGATGATCACCGTGGTTTCCGGCCAGCCCTTCAGTTCGAAGTGGTGGTGGATCGGGGTCATCCGGAAGACGCGCTTCCCGAAACCTCGGAAGGAGATGACCTGGGTGATGACGGACAACGTCTCCATGACGTACAACCCACCGAGAATCAGAAGGAGGAGCTGGGTATTGGTGAGCAACGCCAAGGCAGCTATGCCGCCACCGATCGCGTGGGACCCTGTGTCACCCATGATTATCTGGGCGGGTGCGGCGTTCCACCACAGGAATGCCAGCACGCCCCCGAGTGCAGCTGCAGCGAGAACCGCAACGTCCTGTGCCCCTTCGACCCCATAGAAGTCGGGATTCCTTGATTGCCAGTACGACATGAGCACGTAGGCACCGAACACGAGAGCACTTGAGCCTGCAACGAGGCCGTCGAGGCCGTCGGTCAGATTGACGCCGTTGGCCGTGGCCGTGAGCATGAGCAGCACCAGGAGGAAGAAAAGAACGGGACCGAGGCTGATGCCGAGTGGCTTGATGAACGACAGTTCGGTGCTCACCCCAGCACGGGTCGCACCCCATGCGAACACGCCAGCGATGAGCAACTGCCCGAGGAACTTCCACCGCTTCGACAGACCTTCGTTCCGCTTTCGCGCATACTTCACGTAGTCGTCGAGAAACCCGACGAGGGCCATTCCCACGATGGCGAACATGGCAAGGATTGCCTTGCTGCTCATCGTCTGCATCGAGAACCCGAACCCGTCCGCGAAGCTGAACAGCTTCATGTGCGAAACGAGGTACCCGAACACGACCCCGAGCACGATGACGATGCCGCCCATCGTCGGCACTCCCTGTTTGTGGAGGTGTCCCTCGAGATCGTTCTGTATGAACTGACCGATGTTGTTGCGTCGGAGGGCTTGGATCGCGACGGGTGTCACGAATATGACCAGTATGAAGGCGATCGTCGAGGAGATGAGAAGCGCGATCACGTCTGTGCGTCCTTGGTGAGGTTCATGGCCAGTTGCTCGAGACCCGCAGCACGCGACGCTTTCACCAATACGACGTCTCCGGGTAGCACGATCGAGTTCAGCGTATCCGCGGCGTCCTCAAAACCGATGGCATTGACCACGAGGTCGGGAGCACCAAGAGCGTATCCGTGATCCTCACCTACCACGATCACCGCTTCGAAACCGAGGTCCTTGGCAAGGGTTCCCACGGCGCGGTGTTCGACCTCACAGATCGGTCCGAGTTCGGCCATGACACCGAGGATTGCAATGGAGCGGCCACCCATTGCCTTGGTTGTCTCAAGCGCTGCTGCAACCGATTGCGGGTTTGCGTTGTACGCGTCGTTGATCACCGTGTATCGACCTCGGTGGATGTCCATGCGCCATTGCGATCCCGTCGTGGAGCTCATGCCGGCTATGAACGAAGGCAGATCCAGCCCCATCGCCACTGCGACCCCGAGTGCAGCGGCGGCGTTGTCAGCCTGGTGTCCGCCAGGCACGGAAAGCGAGATATCGAAGACCTCACCGCCGACCGCCACGTCGAATCGCGCCAGACCGTCGCCATCGACGCGCACATTCGACACGGCGACATCCGAGTCCGGATATCGTCCGAACAGGATCGTTCGCCCGACACGGTCGCGCATCAGCGCAGACTCACCGTGGGGCAACACTGCGACTCCCTCGTCACCAAGCATCTCGATGAGTTCGTACTTTGCATCGGCAAGCGCGGAGCGGGATCCGAACGTCTCCATGTGGACAACACCGAGGTTCGTGATCACTGCCACATCGGGGCGTATGGCATCGACGAGCCACTTGATGTGACCCTTGCCCCTTGACCCGACCTCGATGACAACAGCGGTCGCGTCAGGTGGGGTACCAAGGACGGTGAGAGGCACCCCGATCTCATTGTTGAACGACCTCGGGGACGCCCACGACCCCGGTATTCCCGCGTGGACGAGATCCTTGGTGGTGGTCTTGCCTGTCGAACCGGTGATGGCGACCACCGGCACGGTCAGCTCGGATCGACGCCTGGAGGCGAGTTGCAACAAGGCACGCGATGTGTCGCCGACCTCGATCCTCGGTGTCGAGGTGGATCGACCTTCGGCCACGACGACCGCAACGGCACCCGACTCGAGCGCCGTCTGTGTGTATTCGTGTCCGTCGAACCGCTCCCCCACGATCGCGACGAACAGCGAGTTCGTGTCGACTGTCCTGCTGTCGGTGGATACCCGGTCGATGATCACACTCGGGTCGCCGACCAACAGCCCTCCCACAGCGTCAGCCACCGAGGCAAGGTCCCACGAAAGTGACGCCTTCATCAGCCCCTCCTCGCAGCAAGCAGCTCGGCGGCGACGGACACGTCGTCGAATGGAAGCCGTGTCCCAGCCACCTCTTGACCGGGTTCGTGTCCCTTGCCAAGGATCAAGACAAGGTCGCCCGCATCGGCGAGGTCGATGGCAGCGTCGATGGCACTGCGGCGGTCGAGCACGACAAGGACGGTCGATCGTGCGGCTTGGACCGCACCGATCTCGACGGCTTTGGCGATCTCGACGGGATCCTCCGATCGCGGGTTGTCCGTTGTGACGATCGTGACATCCGCATGGGCTGCGGCTGCCGCACCCATCATCGGGCGCTTCTCGACGTCGCGATCGCCCCCAGCCCCGATGATCACGATGATCCTCCCGTCCGTGAGGTCCCTCGAGGCCGATACGACGGTCTCGACGGCGGCCGGGGTGTGTGCGTAGTCAACGACGACAGCAATTTCCGATGCGGAGTCGACAAGCTCCATCCGTCCACGCACCGATCGCAACGACGCCAGCCCGTCAGCGATGGTGGAACTCTCGACGCCGAGCTCACGACAGATGCCGATCGCAACGAGTGCGTTCACCACGTTGAACGACCCCGGCAAGGGCATCTCACAGGTGAACGCACCATCGACGGTCTCGACCTCGAAGCGGGTGGACCGTTCGTGCTGGTCGATGATCCGCCCGACGATGTCGGCGTTCGTATCGAGGCCGACGGTGATCGCGGGAATGCCGAGTTCGCCAACCAGCCGAGCTCCCGCGGGATCCGAGATGTTGACGACCGCGACCTCGGCTCGCGACGGATCGAACAGCTTGCGCTTCTCGATGTAGTACGTCTCCATGTCTCCATGGAAATCGAGATGGTCCTGGGAAAGGTTGGTGAATGCGACAACGTCGAACCTCATGGCATCGGCACGGTGGAGCGCCAACGCGTGGGAGGACACCTCCATGACCACGGCCTCGACCCCGTCGTCTCGCATCGCAGCCAGAAGACGGTACAGATCGGAACTTTCGGGCGTGGTCCGCTCGAGTGGTACCTGGACGCCGCTGATCCTCGCCCCGAGCG
>CAZDIQ010000028.1:17131-22191 GCA_964505525.1 uncultured Acidimicrobiaceae bacterium
TCGGGCGTGGTCCGCTCGAGTGGTACCTGGACGCCGCTGATCCTCGCCCCGAGCGTTCCGACAACGCCCACTGATCGACCGGCCATCGTGAGGATCGATTCACACATTGCCGTGACCGTTGTCTTGCCGTTCGTGCCGGTGACACCGACCGTTGCCATCGCGGTGTCAGGATTCCCGTGCACCGTGCGTGCAAGGTGGGCCATGGCCTCGCGGGGATTGTCCACCACGAGTTGCGGGATCGCGGCGTCGATGCGGCGCCCCACCATCACGGCAGGGCTCCCCGCCTGCGCGGCATCGTTCACATACATATGCCCGTCGACGGTTGCACCCTCAATGGCGACGAACATGACCCCTGGCCCTGCCCTTCGGGAGTCGTGCGTCACGTCCGTGAGGGCTACAACCGCTTCATCGACTTCGATGACACCGGGGACGCTCGATGCGATGGCCGCGAGCGATGTATCCATGACGACCATGTCAGTCGCGATCCGGAGCTACGCCAAGCTGGTGGAGGGCATTCTGTGCCACATCGGCGAACACGGGAGCGGCTGCTGCGCCTCCCCCGGTGAGGCTTGTCCCATCGGGGAGCTCACCGTGTGGGTTGTCGAGAACGATTGCGACGACGACCCGCGGGCTTGCGAGAGGCGCCATGCCGATGAAGGATGCGTAGTACTCAGTCGAATACTCGCCCTTCTCGACATCGAACTTCCTGGTCGTACCCGTCTTTCCGCCCGATGTGTAGTCGGTCAGTGCGGCCCTCGACCCGGTGCCGACCTCGATCACGCGACCGAGCATCACACGGAGCGACGCTGCGGTTTCGGGGGACAGAATCCGTCGATCGCGCGGGACGGTCTTGATGCGTGTGCCGTCCGCCTGGACGATCTCGCTGACCAGATACGGTTCGGTCCAGATCCCATCGTTCGCAACCGTCGCGTACACGGCAGCCATCTGGAGAGCCGTTGTGTGGATCGCGTAGCCGATGGCTATCGAACTGCCGGACGTCTCGTTCCACTGGGCGGGAGGTGTGAGCAGCCCGTGTTGTTCGCCCGCGACGTCGAGGCCGGTCCGTTGGCCGAGTCCGAAGTCGGTGAGGTACTCGTAGTGCTTCTGTGAACCGAGCAGATGCTCGATGTTGATCGTTCCCACGTTCGAGGACTTCGCCACCACATCTGACACGGTCATCTGCGCAGGGTTGTGACCGGAATCCGAATAGGTGAAGTCACCGACCTCGATCTCCGGGGGCGTATCGATCAGAGTGCTCGGCGAGACGACGCCCTCTTCAAGGGCGGCCGCCACGGTGAGCAGTTTGAGCGTCGAACCGGGTTCGTACACGTCGGCAACCGCCCGATTCCTGAGTACCTGTGGCGTGACCTGGGACCGGTCATTGAGGTCAAGCCCCGGACTCGACGCCATTGCAAGGATTGCTGACGTGTTTGCATCGAGCACCACGATGGCGCCAGCGGTCGAATTCGTGGTCTGGATCGCTCGCGTCAGACCCTGTTCGGCGGCGAACTGGATCTCGCGGTCGATCGTCGTGATGATGTCCGATCCTGCCACAGCCGGTTCGATGAGCACCTGGCCCTGTGGGATCACGCGACCGGATGGATCCCTTTCGACGATCCTGCGACCTTTCTCGCCCTCGAGTTCGGAGTTGAAGGTGAGTTCCAGTCCTTCGATCCCGGTACCGTCGTCGTACTTGGTCAGTCCGATCACCTGTGATGCAACGGATCCCGCCGGATATGTCCGCAGCGGCTGGCTGCGGTAGAAGATGCCGGTGAGTCGGTTCTTGCGGTCGACACCCTTGTTGTATTCGGCGACCGCGTCCTCGACCCGCTTCTTGTGTGCATTGTCGACGCGCATCGCGATCTCGGCGTAGCGCGACCCCTTGTCCCTCCCCTCGATCAGATCTGCGGCCAGTTCGTCCTCGAAGTCATCGGCGAACGGAGCAAGCACGTGCGCTGTGGCAACCGGATCGGCCAGCATCGTCGGATCGACCACGATGTTCCATCCGTCGATGCTCAACGCCAGCTCGACCCCGTCGCGATCGTAGATGGTCCCCCTGTCCGGCTCGATCGACTGCTCCACGATCCGTTGTTCGAACCCGACGGTGGCGAGCTCGACGGCCTGGGCACCCTGAAGATTGAACAACCGGAACCCGATGAGCCCCCAGACGATGAGAAAGGCCGCGCCGACGAAGAGAAGCCGGAGATCCCCGGTCTTCCATATCTGCTGCTTCGCTCTCACGAGGAACCCCGCGCCGATGAACCTTCATCGTTCGGGAACCCGCCGCCAGCATTCGGCATGGTCGTTGGCATGTACGTTTCCTGACTCTGTGTTTCTAGGGCTGTGGGCTTTCAAGTGCGCTCACGGGGTTCTCCGTGACCGGCGGGGCGAGTTCCTGACCGAGCCCGTTGACCACGATGGCCAGCCGCTCGTCCGGATAGGTCATCTCCATGCGCGTCGCTTCGGTCGCGATCCTGAGTGGATCCTGGAGCGATGCGAGTTCGAGTCTGAGATCGAGCTGACGCGATTCGTTCTGCTCGATCTGGCGTTCGACCGTCTCGAGTTCGAACGCCGTACGGTCCAAGGCGATCCTGAGATAGATCATCAGGAAGAACACGGCAATCACGACGAGCACGAAGAACGCGAGTGGCAGGATCCTCGGACCCGAATGGCCTGCGGTGGCGGTCCTGCGAGCGGCCCGTCTCGCCCTGAGGGGTATGGCCTGACTTGTCACACCGACTTCCTTTCAAGAACTCTGAGTACGGCACTGCGTGCCCGGGGATTCGCTTCGATCTCCGCCGCGGATGGCTTGACCGCACGTGGGGTGAGCAGGGTGAAGTCGGGCGACGCTCCGCAAGCGCATTGCGGCAGGTCCGGAGGGCAGATGCAGCCCTTCGTGCGCTCGGCGAAGGCACGTTTCACGATTCGATCCTCGAGGGAGTGGTAGGCCATCACGACAGCCCTACCTCCTCTGGCGAGGTGATCCAACCCGGTCTCCATGGCTTGGGAAAGTCCACCGAGTTCGTCGTTGACGGCGATCCTGAGGGCTTGGAAGACCTTCCTTGCAGGGTGCTTCGCTCGGCGAGCGGCTGCCGGTACGGCGGACGCAACGCACGCAGCAAGGTCAGCCGTTGTCGTGAACGGGCGTTGATCGACGATGGCTTGTGCAATCCGCCGTGCGAATTTCTCCTCTGCGTACTTTCGGAAGATGGACTCGAGTTCGCCTGCGTCGGCTGTGTTGACGACATCGGCTGCTGTGCGCTTTGCGTCTGGTCCCATACGCATGTCGAGCGGTCCGTCGGAGTGGTACGAGAAACCTCTGTCCGCGACATCGAGCTGGTGGGATGACACTCCGAGGTCCAGAAGAATCCCATCAACGAGATCCGGGAACTGCGGTGAACCAAGCACCGTGTCGATGTCGCGGTAGTTCGCCTCGACGACCGTGAGCCGGTCATCGCTGAAAGCATGTGCAACGGCATCCGGATCGCGGTCGAGACCGATGATGGAGACGCCAGGAAAGCGGTCAAGAAGTGCACGGCTATGCCCTCCCCCGCCGAATGTGCCATCGAGAATCCATCCATTGGCCGCCGGGGCGAGCCATGACAGGGTCTCTTCGACCATTACCGGGGTGTGATACGGATCGTTGCGGTGTGTGGGCTGGGTCATGGACAGCCCCCCGGAGCGCTGGCGCCAACATGGAAGCGGGCGGAGTAAGGGGCCTCCCAATTGGCATCCGGGGGACTGACCACGAGCCAGCCCACTGTGTTTGATCGATCACATCGTGTGTCATATGCCTTCCTCCGAAAGCACCTCCTCGATTCCGGCGTAGTACTCGTCTGCCTCCGCGGCAACGGAGTTCCACGTCTGGGTGTCCCAGATCTCGACCCGATCCGAGACGCCGACGACCGTGACGTCCTTGCCGAGACCTGCATAGATGCGAAGCGGTTCGGGGATCTGACAGCGTCCGGCTTTGTCCATCGACTGGTCCGAAGCCGATGCAAAGAATGAGCGGGAATAGTTGCGTGCTCGCTTGTCCGTCCGTGGGAGTCGTCGCACGCGCTCGGATTCGGCATCCCACACATCCAGGGGAAACACATACAGACAGCGTTCCTGGCCCTTGGTGATGACGAGACCGCGATCGAGACCGGCGCGGAATTTCGCCGGCATCACGATGCGCCCTTTTTCGTCCAACGAATGGCTGTACTCGCCCAAGAACATGTTGTGGAATCTCCATCACTCATCTCCCACGAACCCCCACTATGCCCCACCTCGCGCCACTTGTCAACACAATTCGACCCCCTTGTTCCACATCGTTTCCGGTCCGTCGATCAATGCCGTGACGCTTGTCGGCTGGCCCGACGTTCTGTCACACACCGTCGGTATCTTGCAACGCACATCCCAGGAGGACACCAATTGGCTGTTATCGAAGCACACGACCTTGTCAAGACCTATGGCGAGGTCGTCGCTCTCGCCGGTCTCGACCTTTCAGTCGAGGAAGGCACGGTTGTCGGATTACTCGGCCCGAACGGAGCAGGCAAGACGACCGCCGTCTCGATCCTCACAACCCTGCTTCAGCCGGACTCGGGGACCGCATCGGTCGCCGGGGCCGATGTCCTTGGCGAACCGGAAACGGTGCGCAAGCGCATCGGTCTGTCGGGCCAGTACTCGGCAGTCGATGAACATCTGACCGGGTTCGAGAACCTCGACATGATCGGGCGCCTCTACCACCTCGGCAGGGACGCCGCCCGCAAGCGATCGAGGGAGCTCCTCGATCAGTTCGATCTCGCTGATGCAGCAGATCGACCCGTCAAGACATATTCGGGCGGTATGCGTCGTCGGCTCGACCTTGCCGGAGCATTGGTCGCAGCGCCACCGATTCTCTTCCTGGATGAACCGACGACCGGGCTTGACCCGAAAGGTCGCACCCAACTGTGGGATGTCATAAGAAATCTCGTGACCGAGGGAACGACGCTTCTGCTCACGACGCAATATCTCGAAGAGGCCGACCAACTGTCCGATGACATCATCGTCATCGACCACGGGAGGGAGATCGCCCACGG
>CAZDIQ010000029.1:0-5189 GCA_964505525.1 uncultured Acidimicrobiaceae bacterium
CGCAAGTACAGCGAGGTCGCTCAAGCCATGGCCGACGGCATCGGGTCGAACGCGAGTCTGTCGATCATCGAGTCGTCGAACCACAACCCGATGCTCGATCAACCAGATGCCCTCGCAGCCGAGGTTTCAGCTTTCCTCGATCGCAACAGCTGAGCCGGACGACCAGTCGTAGAAGCCGCGCCCGGTCTTCTTGCCAAGGTGCCCATCGGCGACCATCTGTCTGAGCAGCGCTGGGGGTTCGAACCGCTCGCCGTAGACCGATGCAAGATGTTCGGCGATTCCCAGCCGCACATCGAGTCCCACAAGGTCACCGAGCATCAGCGGACCCATGGGATGCCGGTAGCCGAGCGACATGGCTCGGTCGATGTCCGCAGGGCTCGCAACACCCTGTTCGACCATCCGTATCGCCTCCAACCCGACGAGGACCCCGAGCCTGCTTGTGGCGAAGCCGGGCGCATCGTTGATCACCGCCTGTTCCATTCCGAGGAACTCGACTGCTTCGGCGACTGCGGCAAGTGTGGCCGTACTCGTCGCGCTCCCCCGGATCACCTCGACGAGTGGAATCGCCCAGACGGGATTGAAGAAGTGCATGCCGACGAACCGCGACGGATCCGACAGGTCCCGTGCGAGTTCATCGATCGAGATGCTGGAAGTGTTGGTGCCGAGAACCGTCGGGTTGCGCTTCTCGGCTTCGACGAGAAGTTCCTGTTTCAGCGCGGCATTCTCGATGACGGCCTCGACGATCACATCCAAACCGTCCGAGATCGCGTCGATCGACGCCACCGGCTCGAGCCGTGCCCTGGCCGCCGATGCATCCGGGATCTTGCCGCGCGCCTGTGCTGCGTCGAGTGTCGCCCCCACACGCTCGACGGCGGCAACCGCCGTGTCGAGATCGACGTCGAGAAGTTCGACACTGGCACCGTTCGCGGCAAACCGATGCGCGATCCCGACACCCATCGTGCCCCCACCAATGACCGCGACTCTCATGAGAACCTCCTCCGCCAGCCCACAGTACTCAGTCCACAGTCCACAGCCGAAGGAGAATGCGGAGTTCGGTATTCGGTACTCGGTACTCGGAACTCGGGTATTCGGGTATCGCAGTGCGTTTATCTTCCCCTCATGGAACCCATCCGACTGACCGCCTACAGCCATGGCGCTGGGTGTGCGTGCAAGCTCGGTCCTGACGAGCTGGCCCAGGTGTTGCGCCCACTGCACAGTTCACCGGCAACGAACCATCCGGACCTCGTCGTCGGGTTCTCCGGGTCAGACGACGCTGGCATCTACACGATCGACGACACACGTTCGCTTGTCCAGACGGTCGACTTCTTCACACCGATCGTCGACGAACCGTTCGACTGGGGTCGTATCGCCGCAGCCAATGCACTCAGCGACGTCTACGCCATGGGTGGTGACCCACTCACGGCACTCCAGCTCGTCGGCTGGCCCCGGGAGACCCTTCCGTTCGAGATGTTGTCAACCGTGATCGAGGGTGGGCTTTCGGTGATGGAGGAGGCTGGGTGCACGGTTGTCGGGGGACATTCGATCGACGACCAGGAGCCGAAGTACGGATTCGCCGTCACCGGTTTCGTCCCGACCGACGAGGTCATCACGAATGCGGGAGGCAAGCCGAAGCAGGTCCTGGTGCTCACGAAGCCGCTCGGGACGGGGGTGATCGCGACCGCCATCAAGCGTGGCACGGCATCACCACAGATCCGTGACAGGGCCGTCGAGGTCATGACGACCTTGAACCGCGATGCAGCCTCGGCTGCCAGGCGGGTGGGCGTCAGCGCTGCAACCGATGTGACCGGGTTCGGCCTCCTCGGCCATCTGTCAGAGGTTGTGCGTGCCTCCGGTGTGAGTGCGGAGCTCGATTCTGGTGCCATCCCGCTGATCGAGGGCGTTGCCGACCTCGCCCACAGTGGGATGATTCCCGGAGGAACCAGGCGGAACCTTGCATCGGTGGAGGCAATGTGCGACTTCGGTGATGCCGACGAGGTGACAAGGCTGCTCCTTGCCGATGCCCAGACAAGCGGTGGACTGCTGCTGTGCATCGACGAGCCTCTCGAGCAGGCGCTCCATGCCGCCCTGTCCGACAACGGTGTCCAAGGGTGGACGATAGGACGCCTGATTGCCCGCGATTTCACCGATGGCCCGTCGGGTGTCATCCGGGTGCGATAGCGCTGGAATATCCTTCCGCTTGTAAGTCACCGCACATCCGATATATCCTGACTGGTGCTGGGTCGCTAGTCGACCCTTGTGAACCCCTCGTCCCCCCTGGGGGTTCACCAACCCCGCAATGGGCCCCCACCCCCTTGGGGGCCCATTGCATTTTCCGGGCCGGATGCATCGCATGACCGGGCACCGTTCCCTCCTCAGCAAGTGGCTCGCAGGGGGATAGGCTGGCGACGCCATGAGGATTCGGATTCCACGCCCGCGCCAGTTCGGTTCCACGATCCGGGAGTTGGCGCGCCGACGGCCCGATCAGGCCGAGCAATACCTCGACACGCACCAGGACGCGTGGGAGGAACTCGCAGGTCATGACCCCCACGACGCTGCCGACATCCTCGAGGCACTCGACGAGGCCGGTGCTGCCGACCTGCTCCTCGGTCTTGAGAGCGAGAACGCGGGCGAGGTCCTCGACGAGATGCGTCCCGAGGCCGCTGCCGATGTCCTCGAAGAGCTCGCACCCGCCGACGCCACCCTGATGCTCGCACAGATGGAGCCCGACCAGGCTGCTGACGTCATCGGTGCTCTCGAGCCGGGACATCGGACCCAACTCCTCGCCGGTATGTCCAAGGAAGCGGCTGCCGAGATCACTGACCTGCTCGTGCATGCCGCTGACTCCGCAGGCGGCATGATGACCACCGACGTCGCGGCGCTCCCGATCGACATGACCGCGGGCGACGCCATCGAGGAACTGCGCAGACTCCACGACGAACTCGGTTCGAACCTCCTGTACGTCTATGCCGTGGATTCGGACCAGCGTCTCGTCGGCGTCGTGTCGTTCCGAGACCTCGTGTTCGCCCGCCCGACATCGACCATCCGCGATGTCATCGAACCGTCGCTCATCACGGTGCGCACCGATACCGACCGTGAGCAGGTAGCTGAGATGATTTCTCGCTACCGGCTCATCGCGATCCCGGTCGTCGAGAACGACGGTCGCCTCGTCGGCATGGTCAAGTTCTCAGAGGCGATCGAGGCGATCCAGGCAGAGGTCGGTGAGGACATCGCCGTCATGGTGGGTGCGGGCGAGGAGGAGAGCGTCTTCACACCCGTCCTGAGGTCCGTCCGCCGCCGGCTGCCGTGGATCACGTTCAACCTGTTCGTCGGGCTCCTCATCGCAGGTGTCATCTCCCGGTTCGAGGCGACCCTGACCACCTACGCCGTCCTTGCCGCCTATATGCCCACGATTGCACTGCTCGCGGGCAACTCCGGGGCACAAAGCCTCGCCGTCATCATCCGAGCCATGGCCGTGGGGGAACTACCCAGCGGACGGGCGGGCAAGGCGATCCGACGCGAGGTCCTCGTCGGTCTTGCCGACGGCACCGTGATCGCCAGCATCGGCGCACTCGTCGCAGCACTCACCCTCCGAGTGTTCTCGAGCGCGGCCCACGGATCTGCTGTGGCACCCTTTGAGATCGCCATCATCGTCTTCGTCTCGATCTGGGTCGCATTCCTGATCGCCGGGTTCGTCGGGTCAGGGATTCCCATCGCACTGCGCAAAGTCGGGCAGGACCCTGCGCTTGCCTCGAACATCTTCCTGACGATGGTCACCGACGCCGTGAGTTTCACAGGCTTCCTGATCACGGCGACGCTGCTTCTCCACTGACAGGGTCGACGGTCAGGACCCGAGCACACCCGAGCCGGAGGCGGAGAAGGGTCCGAGGTAGGTGATCTCGATGCCGTTGTCCAGCCTGGCCAGGTAGTGGGCCTGGATGCTCGCAAGTTCGCTCGCCGAGGCATCCGGATTCCCGACTACCGCCACAGCCGAAGCGTCGTCAACGACATGGACGGTCCATACAGGCGGGAAGAATTCGACCACCTCGGCGAGGAGATCCTCGATGTCGATGTCGGTCAGGGTGTCATAGCTCGTCGGATCGAGAAGGACGACGAGCTCGTCACCAACACCGTCGGTGGTCGTCCGCTTGACGATCTGGTACTCAGGAGCTGTGAGTCCGTCGATGGGGGCAAGAGTGGTGGTCGTCTCCTGCACCAAGGTGGTCGGCGGTGGTGGGAGTTCGACGAGAGGAGACTCCGTGGTCGTTGTCGTCGTGTCGACCGCCGATCCCTGGCACGCGGCAAGTGCGAGGGAGACCCCGACAAGCATCATCACGCGGGTAGTTCGTGCGACCATGCCGACGATGCTACCTGCAATCCTCAATTGCGCCCGGTTCCGCCGGACCATTCCTCGAACGTCGCACCGTCCAACCATTCGACCCGATTGACCACTTTGAACAGACCTGCCACCCGCTCGAACAGGTCTTCGTCCGGCTCGACTTCCAACTGATGCATGCCGAGATCGAGGATCGGTCGCCATGCCCTTGGTCCGAGCGCGATGTCGACCCTCGAACGCCACTCGATGCTTGCATCGTCGCGCCGGGGATCCGCCTCCCAGAACTGCTGGAGCTTGCCCGCCATCGTCACGATCCGCCGCAGATGCTTCGCCGTCGCCCGGTCCAGGGTCGAGTGCATCGAGACACCGTCGACCCAATCAGCGATTGCTTGTTCGTTCCAGCGGTCCGGGTCGGTGACGACGCCGCGATAGAGGTCCTCCGCATCGTCGAGAATGGCGGTCACCCGGTCTCGCGAGCAACGAATGTCTGGAACCCGCTCCTGAGTGCCTCCGTGACCGGACCGGTCGCGATCGCGCGATCCCCCACCCGGTCGACCGGGCTCACCTCGCGCACGGTCGACATGATGAAGACCTCGTCGGCCGCAAGGAGATCCGCAACGGGGAACGAGCCTTCGACGACAGCGATTCCGAGGGCATCTGCCACCTCGATCGTGACAGCTCTCGTTACCGACTCGAGGATGTTCGCATCGAGACTTGGCGTGTGGACCACCCCGTTCGTGACCCAACCGACGGAGAACGTCGGACCCTCGAGCACCGTGCCGCTCGTGCCGACGAGCACCGCGTCATCGAACCCGCGCGACTTCGCGGCGATCGTGGCTGCGAGGTTCGGGCCATA
>CAZDIQ010000029.1:5289-16729 GCA_964505525.1 uncultured Acidimicrobiaceae bacterium
TCTGCCGCGGTGCGGTCGGACTCGATGTACTCCCAGAGGATCGCATCGAGCACCGGGTACGGGGGTAGCGAATCGGCATCGAGCTGGTCGGGTCTGAGCTCAGCAGATGGCTCCTTGTCGATGATCGCCACGGGGATCACCTCTTCGTCTCGGTTCCGCCACCTCGCAAGGTCATAGACCGTCGTCTTGTACACGTCCTTGAGGACGGCATAACCGCCGGCCATGTCCCCATACAGGGTCGCGTACCCGACGGCCATCTCGGACTTGTTACCTGTGGCGACGACCATCGAACCGAACTTGTTGGAAATCGTCATGAGCATCGTGCCGCGGATCCGTGCCTGGAGATTCTCCTCCGCGACATTTTCGACCGTGCCTGCGAACTGCGGTTCCAATGCTCCGAGAAAGGCCGTGAACACATCGTCGATCGGTATGACATCGCATCGGATCCCGAGACGTTCTGCAAGATCGAGCGAGTCGCTGACACTCCCATCGGATGAGTAGCGGCTCGGCATCGTGACACCGCGCACGGACTCAGGGCCAAGTGCGTCCACCGCTATCGCGGCCGTGAGGGCGGAGTCGATGCCACCCGACAGACCGATCACCACGTCGTTGAATCCGTTCTTCGTCACGTACCCCGCCAGACCGCATGTGACGGCGCTGTAGATCTCCGCCTCGCGCGACAGGATCGGGGCATGGGAACCGGGCACGAGTGGACCCGAACGCGGTCGCTGATCGGAAACCTCGACGACTTGTAGCGTGGGCGCATCCGATATGGCAGACACCTTGATGTCGACGACAAAGGTGTCGGGTTCGAACAGCGGGGAACGGTGGATCACATCACCGTCTGGCGCAATCACCATCGACCCACCGTCGAAGACCAACTCGTCCTGACCCCCGACACAGTTGACATACACGACATGTGCCTGACATGCCGACGCTCGGTCACGCAGGAGGTCGTATCGCTCCACGCCCTTGCCGACATGGAACGGCGATCCGTTGATGTTGAGCAGCACCTGGGCGCCGCCTCGCCCCTGGACGGTCGGACGCCCTTCTGCGTCCCAGATGTCCTCGCAGATCGATATGCCGCACGCAACACCCCCGATGCGGTGCAACTCCGGTTCGGTGCGACCCTCGGCGAAGTATCGGGCCTCGTCGAAGACCCCATAGTTGGGGAGCAAGGTCTTGTGATACACCGACACGACTCGGCCACCCGTCACGACCGCTGCAGCGTTGGTGATCCGTCTCGGAACCGTGTCGTCGTCGACCCGCTCGACCGCAAGTCGATCGACGAATCCGACAACGGTCACGAGTGCATCGGATGCACCGGCAATGGTGTCAAGAGCATCGAGATTCGCATCGATGAACCCGTCGCGCAGAAGCAGGTCTTCAGGTGGATATCCCGTGATGGCCAGCTCCGGGAGCAGGAGGACATCGGACTCGGCCGCCGAGGCCCATCGCATCGCTTCAAGGATTGCCTCGGTGTTGCCGGCGATGTCACCGACGGTCAGATCAAGTTGCGCACCCGCGACCCGAAGAGTCTTCGTCACACACCCTCCACGGTCTCGACGATGAGGTGGTCGACGACTCTTCGGAGTGCATCCACAGGCTCGACACCGTCCGCGATTGCCGCGTCATACACGACCCGTTGTCTGTCTGCGCTTGTTCCTTCCTCGACGATCGTCCGAATACGCTCGAGATGTCCGAGGGCTCCTATGTCGGTGGCCTCCGTCCTCACGATTTCGATGAGCTCTTGGGCAAGATCCGACATCGCCACGAGTTCGCCCCTGCCGAAGTCGATGAGGGACTGGTCGACGCCATACCGTTGCGCCCGCCAGTTGTTCTCCTGGATCAGCATCCGCGAGTAGGTCCGCCACCTTCGGTTCTCGGTCCTGAGCCGATACAGCATCGCCAACAGCGACTGATAGGCAGCAGCGATCGCAAGGGCATCGTCGACCCTCGTGCAGATGTCGGTCGAGCGCATCTCGAGCGTCGGGTAGCGCGACGACGGCCGGATGTCCCACCACAGTTTCGATGCATCCTCGATCACACCGGTGCCGACCAGTACCTCGATGTGATGCTGATAGTCGCTCCAGCTGTTGAACTCATCGGGGAGACCGGTGCGCGGCATCGACCTGAACACCGCCGTCCGATAGCTCTTGAGTCCCGTGTCGACTCCGTGCCAGAAGGGGGACGAACCCGACAGCGCAAGCAGGTGCGGAAGGAAGTAGGTCACTTGGTTCATGAGTTCGACGCGCAAATCCTCGTCGTCGATTCCTACGTGGACGTGCATCCCACAGATGAGGAGCCTCCGCACGACGCCCTGCAGCGCCTCTTCGAGCAGGTTGTACCGCTCCCTGTCCGTGTGACGCTGTCGGCTCCACTCCGCAAACGGATGGGTCGAGGCCGAGATGATCGCCATGTCGTAGCGCGACACCGTGTCGGACACGAACCGGCGCATGGTGCGCAGATGTTCGTCAAGCTCGTCCAGATCGGCAGCAATCGCGGTCCCGATCTCGACCTGGGACCGGAGGAACTCAGGGCTCGTCGTCCCCGTCGGCGGGTGTTCGAGTTCGTGCAACAGGGACTCGGGGAGGTCGTCGACGAGGTCGCGCGTCTCGAGGTCGACCACGAAATATTCCTCTTCGATGCCGATGGTCAGCGGAGGCCGCTGCGGTGCCATGATCCCTCGCTTTCCGGGTCACGGTAGCGCCCCGTCGGCACCCTACGTCTCACGATACGAGCAACAACCCGACGCTCTCGAGTGATCGCTTCAATGGCTCCTCGTCACCGGGGCGGACCGAGATCGTGAGCACACCCCCACCGCCGTGCGGTGCATGTCTGAGTTGGATGTCCCGCACATCCACCTGGGATTCTTCGAGCGCATGGCCGACCTTGGCGATCTCACCCGGTTGGTCCGCAAGGGCAACGCGCACCGCCGCGGCAGGGGCACCGAGACCCTGGCGGGTCTCGCGTGCTTTCGACAGCATCCCGAGCAGGGTGTCGTCCTCGGTGAGGATGGCCGCTTCGAGAAGCGAGAGCTGTGACTTGAGGGCGCCCACGGCGTTGAGGACCGCATCCGAGTTCGCCCGGAACAGTTCGACCCACGGCAAAGGCTGGGATGCCCCGACGCGGGTCAGGTCCCGGAAACTCCCTGCCGCCAACCCGAGGGCTCCCTGGGTGTCACCTGCACCGGCAAGCAACGCCGAGGCGACGAGTTGGGGCAGATGACTGATCTTCGCGACGGCAGCGTCGTGTTCGGCGGCAGACATCCGGATGACGTCGCCACCGAGCGCTTGAATCACGGAAACAGCCAGCGCTTCTGCCTCGGGTGACTGATTGTCGACAAGCACCCACGCTGCCCCTCGGAAGAGTGCCCCGCTCGCAGCGCCGGGACCCGACGTCTCGCGACCCGCCATCGGGTGGGTACCGACAAAACCGGGGAGGTGATCCGCCGCGGCAACGACTGCACCCTTGACCCCGGCCACATCCATGACAGGCAGGTCGGTGTCGAGTCGGTGCAGGCATTCAATGGTTGCCTTCGGCGGTACGGCGATGATGACGATGTCAGGGTCTTGTGCGACGACGTCGTCGAACGATGGGACGAATCGCGTGGCGAGTCCGAGGCGCACGGCCTCGTCGACGACGTCAGCATCCGCGTCGTAGCCGACGACGTCCCATCCCGCGCTGATCAATCCAGCACCCATCGAGCCGCCGATGAGTCCAAGACCGATGATTCCTGCCGTTGCCATGCCGAGAGGCTAGAGCGCATACGACACCACGAATCAGGTGGAGGAATCCCGACTGCTGATTTCTCCTACTCTTGGACGGTGAAAAAACGAATCTTCGTGACAGGCGCAGCGACGTGGACGGGCGGGCAATTGATCCGCAGGCTCGAGACGCGTCCCGATACCCGGGTGTTCGCCGTGGACGACATCGACCCTGTCGTGCCGTTCGTATCGCCATTCGAGCGACTGTCACTGGAACGGCTGTCCCTCGCCAGGTACATGCTCGAGGTCGAGCCCGACACGATCGTCCATCTCCAGTCGGTCCACCCCACAGCCGAGCAGGGCAGGAACACGACGGCCGACGAGCGGGTTGTCGGCGCCTTGGCCCTCTTCGGAGCCATCGACCGTCTTGATTCGGTCCGATCGGTCATCGTGAAGTCCGACACCGCGATCTACGGGTCGAGTCCTCGGAACCCTTCGGTGATGAAGGAGTCGACACGACCACAGGGCACCCCGAGCAGGTTCCAGCGTGACCTCACCGAGATGGAACTCTTCGTCACCGACGTCGCTGCACGACACACCGACGTGAAATACACGATCTTGCGGTTCGCCCCGATTTTCGGGCGGAATATCGGCAATCCGCTCAGCCGATATCTCAGTCTCAAGGCCGTCCCGAAGGCCCTCGGCTTCGACCCCCGCCTGCAGCTCACCCACGAGGACGATGCGGTCTCGGCTCTTGAACACGCGCTCGACACCCGGATAGAAGGGACATACAACATCGCAGCGGACGGTCAGATCTACCTCTCACGACTGCTCCGGCTCGGTGGGCGGATTCCCCAGCCGCTACCCGGTCGCCTCTACGAGTCGGCCATGAAGGGTCTTGCACGCGCGAACGTGTCGGTACCCCAACACCTGCGAGCCCATCTCAAGTACGGGCAGGTGGTGGACACGACCTTGATGCGTTCGCAGTTCGGGTTCGAGCCGGTCTACACGTGTCGTGAGACGGTCCTGTCGGGGTACGGCCGCACAGGTGACGACGGATGACAGCCGACCGCGATCCATCACGTTTGACGGTCAAGGAACTGCGGGCCCTGGCACGCGACGCCGCCGTTGCTGGGCGGTCCTCGATGAACAAGGCGGAACTGGTCGAGGCGTTGAACGGTCTCGGATCGTCGGAGGACGACGGCCCATCGGAGAGCGGGATCATCCTGCCGGGCATATCGCCACAGGACCGAGCCCAGGCCCGCCACCGGCGCGAAGAGCTCCGGGATCGCCTCGCTGGCCAGGTTGACCCGTCCCTCCACTGTCCGTGGACGACAACCGACGGCCACCCATGCGGGCTCCCCGTCGTCACAGGGACCGACCGTTGTGGTCTCCACGGTGATGGACGGATCATGGATACCGCGTTCCCGCTGACGGGAACGCTCGGGTTCTCGTCGTGGCCGACGCTGTGGCGCCATCTCAACCTTGCGACCTACGACATCGACTCGTTCGGTCTCGACCCGGTCGTGGCCGAGATGGCATGGCACCTCCTCAACGGCCTCTACTACGACTACTTCCGCGTCGAGGTCGAAGGCATCGAACATGTCCCGATGACGGGCGGTGCGGTCCTCGTGGCGAACCACGGCGGTGCAGCGCTGCCGTACGACGCCGCGATGCTTGCCCTGTCGGTCCTCAACGAGGCCGACATGCCGAGACGGGTCCGGGTCATCGGTACCGAGATCTTCAACATGCTGCCCACCGTCTCACACCTGTACCGCAAGGTCGGAGCCGCATACGCAACGAGGGACGACGCCACCGAACTGCTCGCCCGCGGTCATCTCCTCGGTGTCTTCCCCGAGGGCGAACGTGGCTTCATGAAGCCGGTGTGGGAGGCGTACCGCGTCGGACGCCTCGGGCGTGGAGGGTTCGCCGAGATCGCCGCGGACGCCGGGGTCCCGATTGTTCCCGTCGCGATCGTGGGATCCGAGGAGGTGCATCCGGCGGTCATGGTGTCAAAGCGCCTCGCACGACTGGTCAGGCTGATCTTCCCCGACCAACGCGTCGACGAGGTCGCCATTGCATTGAACCCGATCCCGCTCCCCATCAGGTGGAAGATCCGGTTCCTGCCACCCGTCGAACCACCGCCCGTCGGCGCCGAACTCGACGCGCTCGATCTCCTCGAACGGTCTGCCGACATCAGGCAATCGATCCAGCATGCACTCGACGACATCCTGGCCCACCGCAGGACCGCCTTCTAGAAAATCCTCGGCAACTGCTAACAATTGCAAGCAGAGTGCTGTATCATGCAAACATGAAGAGGCCACAGCTACCCGATGTCGGGTCGTTCATCAAGGATCAGAGGGAAAAGAGTTCCCTTTCGATCCGCAAGCTCGCCGAGCTGACAGGGGTGTCGAACCCCTACCTCAGCCAGATCGAGCGAGGCATACGTACCCCCTCGGCTGAAATCCTCAGATCGATAGGGCAGGCACTTTCGATCCGGACCGAAACGCTCTACGAGAAGGCTGGCCTTCTCGACAGCGACACGGTTCCGGACGTCGTTGCCGCCATCGAAGCAGACCAACGACTCTCACATACACACAAGCAAGCCCTTGCCGAGATCTACACGGGTTTCGTCATGGCAGATACGGAGAACGCATCATGATTGACATGCGCACACAGAAAGAAGCCGTCGCAAAGACGGCACGTACCGTTGTCGACGGCACCGTTGCCGCAGGCACCAAGGCTGTCGAGGCATCGGCCGGAGCAGCAGAGACCGCAGCCGACAGGCTCAGGGACGTGCTCGCACGCTCCAAGAGCTTCGCGGAGACAGGCATCACCAAGGTGACGGCTGTCAAGGTTGGGGACAAGAACGTCGGCGAGCGCGCACACGCAACCGTCGAGACGGTGCAGTCCGCCGTCGACGTCGATCAGATCACCGGCCAGGTCGCCAAGCTGCGTGAGCAGATCGAGGGGGTGCTTGGTACGTGGAAGGAAACCTTCCGTCCCACGACCGAAGTGACGCCGAAGCCTGCCACCGACAAGCCCGCTGCCAAGAAGGTCGTGGTCACCAAGACGACGACAAGGAAGCCAGCAGCCAAGAAGCCTGCTGCGACGAAGGCGACCGCTTCCAAGGCGACCGCAACCAAGCCGGCCGCAAAGAAGCCTGCAGCCACCAAGGCAGCAGCCAAGCCCGCAGCCAAGAAGGCTCCAACCAGCAAGTAGGCGTCCTCCTGCCACTTGCATCTCGAAGGGTCCGCCACCACGGACCCTTCGACGCGTTGGGAAGAGCTTTCAGCTCACAGCTTTCAGCTCACAGCTCACAGCTCACAGCTCACAGCTCTCAGCTCTCAGACGAATGATGGATTCTGGATTCATGAAGTGCTGGCTTTGGACTCTGTACTTTGTACTTCATACTTACCGCACAGTCATCTGTCCTCCGTCCTCTGTCTTGTCGGTTCATCGGGAGCGAGCGAACGCGAGCGACTCGGTACCTATCGGGATTCGGATTCGCCAACTGACAACTGACAACTGACAACTGAGCTCAGCTTGTCACCAGAGGCTCGATCTCGTTCGCTGCGTCGATCCAACCCTGGACCATCTCGACCGTGGGGAGACGCTGGACGCGTCGGCGCTTTCCGTTGATCTGTGTCAGCGCGACCATGAGGTTCTGGGCGTTGCGCCTCCGAAGCGCCTTGATCGTATCGATGCCTGCGACCCCGAGCAGCTCCGCGTATTCAGCACCCACACCGCGCACTCGCATGAGGTCCGCTTGCTGGGCCCACTTGAGGAGCTCCGCGGTCGGGATGCCCGTGCGATCCGAGACCTCCGCCCGACCTTTTCTTGTCGCCGCTTGTTGCAGCAATGCCTCCGTCGTGCGCACTTTGCCCTTGCGGAGCTTGGTCGCCTCGCGTTGGCGGATCGCTCGTATCGCAGAAATGGAAGCCATTACAAACCTTCCGTCTTGTCGCTGCACGGTGTGGAGCGAGACTACTCAACACGCGTGGTGTGTTGCTAGCCGATCACCGTCCGTGGAGGGTGATGTCATCGAACTTTCGGAATACCGGAGGGGCAAGCGTGTCGAACCACACTTCCTCGATGCTCGACGCATGCATCGAGATCAGGCTCACCAGGTCGTAATCCCCTTCGAGACCGAGCATCCGGTGCCACATCGGCGAACCCACGACGATCGGCCACCCTCGCTGATAGCGGTACTTCGGCACCACCGCGTCCGCCTGGGTCTGGTCGGCACGATCGAGCAACGCATCGACGACGTCGGCGCCGACCCCCGGTTGGTCGGCACGCGAGATGACCGTCCGTTCGACACCCAGATCGCGTGTGACGAGATCAAGGGCAACACGCAGCGGGGATGACGCCCCCTCATCCCACTCGGGATCGAGGATCGTCGTGACTTTGAGGTCGTCAATCAACTCGGCGTTCTGTTCGGCGTCCGGGCCGAGCACGACGACGCAGTCATCGACCCGCCACGACAGCGCCGCCAACACCGCCACCCTGAGCATCGGTTCACCATCGATCGGGGTGGCGTACTTGGACGACGCAAAACCCTCACCCGGGTCGGTGGCGAGGACGATGGCGACAGTTGACACGTTTCTCCTTGTCGACGACGACGGTACACGGTGGGTGCCGACTACCGCGAGCTGGTCTGATCCCTGACCGCTTCGAGTGCCTCCACGAGGTCGGATTGGACGTAGCCGAGCCATGCCACTGCCGCCAGACCGGGATCGTCCGCGATACGAAGCTCCCAACCCGGTCCTTCCTCGAACGCTCCTGCCCTCGCTGCGAGCGTCAGTCTGGCGGCGTTGATGGCGCGCAGCGCTGCGCTCGCCTCTCCCGGATCGAGAACCGGACTGTCGGCGGTGAGGGAAAGGAGACTGACGAGATCCTTGGCGCGGTCGGTGTCTCGTTGCGAGGCGACCAGTGCGGCGAACTCGCGTGATGCCTCGTCGTCGTCTCGATGGGCGTCCCGGTTGAGGATTGCATGGGCCGGGTCGGCGCCGCCGGCTTTAACCGATTCGATCAGATCAGGGATCTGGACGAGCAGGGCCTTGTCCTCGACCGTCAACCTCACGACGATTCGGCCGCGGTCGACGAAGAACATGTCGGTCATGTCTTGTCCATGGTCGCCCACAGCCCGTACCGGTGGAGCTGGTAGACCGCAAGCTCTGCGGGCTCCCGCATGCCGGCGAAAACGACAGCCTTCCCCTCATTGTGGACTGCGAGCATCAGGCGCGTCGCCTTCGCCGTGTCGAACCCGAACACATCACGCAGGACATGGACCACATAATCCATCAGGTTGACAGGGTCGTCCCAGACGATCACGACCCACGGGCGGTCTGGAGTCTCGAGATCATCGACGTGCGGTGTGACGGTCGGTGCCGTTGACGTGAGCACTAGTCGGATCCGATCTCCACCGATTCGTCGACACGCTCGATCGCTCGCTGCGAATTGAGCCAATCCTCGAAGTCGAGTCTTGCAACGCGCCACTCCCGCCCGAACTTCACGGCGGGAATCTCGCCGGAACGAAGCATTGAGGTGACGACGAACGTCGAGGCATCCATGTAGTCGCAGATGTCGGCAACAGTGAGCCAAGGCTTGTTGATCTCGACGGGGATCCGTTCCATGGATTCAGCGTAGGCGCTTACGAGCCCGCAATCCATAGTCGCGAAATTCATCTTGCATAGGTCAGGACCCTCACCTAAGGTCGGAGCGCTGAAGAGTCACGACCGCCCGGTCGAAGTGCAGGGTCGAAAAGGGGCCAAGTTTGCGGGAAGGCGATCCGGGAAAGGTGACATCCATGATCAATGCGACCGTTGCAGGGTCCCACCGTTTCGGGACCGTACGTAAGCACGGGTACGACCCAGCTGAGGTCGATGCCGTGGTGGAACGACTCGCCGACGCCCTTTCAGCGTCCAACGACCGGATCCAGGTCCTTGAGCAGCGTCTCGAGGAATCATCGGTGTCGTCAAGTGCCATCGCGAGGACACTGGCAGCCGTGGAGGTCACCAAGGACGAGATCATCGCTGAGGCCGAGGCCGAAGCCGACCGGATCCGCGAGGCGGCAAGAGCCGAGGCGGAGGACGTCGTGGGACTTTCGTCGTCCCTTGAAGCCGAGCTGGCCGCACGCCGTGACGCCATCCTGTCAGAGGCATACACCTACGCCGACGAGGTCATGGCCGAAGCCCACGCCAAGGCATCGGAACAAGAGATCAGATCCGCACGGATCGCGTCAGAAATCATCGAGGATTCCACGAGGACCGCAAGCGCCATCAAGGAAGAGTCCGAGACCGCAGCAAGGAACCAGGACGTCGCCGCTGCATGGGCGTTGAGGGCGACGACGGACCGGGCGAACCAGATCGTCATGGAAGCCGAGCGACAGGCCGCAATGATCCTGCGGGATGCCACGTTCGAGAGCCAGCGCCTGACCGCGAAGTCCGAGGACATCCGCAATGCCCTGATGACCCTCAGGGCATCTGCCCAGGCACTCGCGGACAACACGGTGACCGAGATCGAGGTCATCGATCTCGCCGCCGTCGAGGCATCGGCAAAGCCGTTCCAACCCATCCAACTGGTCGAACCGCAGCCCGACCCGGAACCCGTCGTTGAGCCTGTGATCGACGACGAACCCACGACGTACTACCAACGCCGTTCTGCCACGCTGCGTGAACGAATCGAGATCGCCCGGTCGATGCCGTAGCGCCGACCGGAGCGGGCGGAGCGACACACCGATGGGGCAACCCATCGGTGTTTGTCGTTATTGGGCCTCCCGCGAACCACACCTCCGGATATTGAGCGTCCGGACCGAGAGCTGAGACCTGATCATGGATGATGGAGAATGGATCGTGATCTCGGACACGAACGTTCTGGCCGAGAGCTGTGATTTCTGAGCTGAAAGCTGAAAGCTGAAAGCTGAAAGCTGTCCATCATCCATCATCCACAATCCTTCTGGGCTGATCAGTCGGGTAGCCTCGGGGATATGTCCGCACCCACTTCTGATCGCCCGTCCATGCCCGACGGGTATGGCGTGCCCGAGACCGATGATGGGATCCTTGCGTGGTCGTCGGTCGAGACGAAACTCATTCCCGCCATCCACTACTGGCTCGCCACGACACGTCCAGATGGCGGACCTCATGTCGTGCCGCGATGGGGTGTCTGGCTCGACGGACGCTTCTGGTACGACGGCTCGCCGACCACCGTCCACGTCCGGAATCTGGCGAGGGACACGCGATGCGTTCTTCACCTCGAAGACGGTCAACACGCCGTGATCGTCGAAGGACGGTCCGATGCAGCGCCGCCACCCGGCCCTGACCTCGGCGGCCGACTGGCGTCCTCGTTCGCATCCAAGTACGCCGATCTCGGCTACACACCGGAACCCGACAGCTGGGACGGCCCCGACTCGGGCGGTCTTCGGATACTCACCCCGGACAAGGCCATGGCATGGTTCGACTTCCCGACCGATGTAACGAGGTTCAGGTTCTGAACCGTTGGCTCTGCGAGTACCGCTTGCCCTTTGGATGCGCAAACCCGATTGTGGACTATGGATCATGGACCGGGCCCCCGTGAGCGTTCCGGGCCGAAAGCTGAAGGCTGAGAGCTGGACCATCATCCATCATCCAGAATCCATCATCCACCGTTGAAATCCCGCCCAGAACTTTTTCCCAATATCTCCCCCATGCTGGAATTGATAGAGGTCGACTCAGGTTACACTGTGCGTATCG
>CAZDIQ010000029.1:16829-20903 GCA_964505525.1 uncultured Acidimicrobiaceae bacterium
ATCTCCCCCATGCTGGAATTGATAGAGGTCGACTCAGGTTACACTGTGCGTATCGACTCAGAATTGGTGCTTGCGAGCGCCAGGGGAACCAAGAACAAGGAGCAAACATGGGACGAGCAGTCGGAATCGACCTCGGAACAACCAACTCGGTGATCTCCGTCCTTGACGGCGGGGAGCCACAGGTCGTGGCAAATGCAGAAGGGCACAGGACCACACCCTCGGTGGTGGCCTTTGCAAAGAACGGCGAGGTCCTGGTCGGCGATCAGGCCAAGCGCCAGGCGATCACCAACCCGGGGCGCACGATTCGCTCGGTGAAGCGTCACATGGGGACCGACTGGTCGATCGACATCGACGGTAAGTCGTACTCCGCACAGGAGATCTCAGCCAGGATCCTCCAGAAGCTCAAGGCCGACGCAGAGGCATACCTCGGCGAACCTGTCACGAACGCCGTGATCACCGTTCCCGCATACTTCGGGGACTCACAGCGCCAGGCGACCAAGGAAGCCGGTCAGATCGCCGGACTGGTCGTCGATCGCATCGTCAACGAGCCGACCGCGGCTTCGCTCGCCTATGGACTCGACAAGAAGGGCAGCGATGAGCTGATCCTCGTCTACGACCTCGGCGGCGGAACGTTCGACGTCTCGGTACTCGAGATCGGCGAGGGTGTGTTCGAGGTCAAGTCGACCTCCGGTGACACGAACCTCGGCGGTGACGACTGGGACCAGAAGGTCATCGACTGGCTCGTCAACGGCTTCAGGTCCGAGAACGGTATCGATCTGTCGGCTGACGCAATGGCATTGACTCGTCTCAAGGAAGCTGCCGAGAAGGCGAAGATCGAGCTGTCCTCCGTCCAGGAGACCGAGATCAACCTCCCGTTCATCACGGCGAACACCGACGGCCCGATCCACCTCCTCAAGACACTCAGCCGTTCTGAATTCGAACGCATGACGGCTGACCTTGTGGAGCGCACCCGCAAGCCGTTCGAGGACGCGATCAAGGACGCAGGCATCAAGGTCGGCGACATCGACCATGTCATCCTCGTCGGTGGCTCCACCCGGATTCCGGCAGTGCAGAAGCTCGTCAACGATCTGGCAGGCAAGGAAGCGAACAAGGGTGTCAACCCCGATGAGGTCGTCGGTCTCGGTGCAGCCATCCAGGCCGGCGTGCTCTCAGGAGATGTCTCCGGCATCCTCCTCCTCGACGTGACACCGCTCACCCTCGGCATCGAGACCGAAGGCGGAGTGGCTACACCGATGATCGAGCGGAACACGACGATCCCGACCAAGCGGTCCGAGATCTTCACGACGGCAGCCGACGGGCAACCCGAGGTCGACGTCATCGTCGTCCAGGGTGAGCGAGCAATGGCGAGGGACAACAAGAGTCTCGGTCAGTTCAAGCTCGACGGCATCGCACCCGCACCGAGGGGAACGCCGAAGATCGAGGTCACCTTCGACATCGACACCAACGGCATCGTCTCCGTGTCCGCAAAGGACCTCGGAACCGGACGAAGCCAGCACGTGACGATCACGGGCGGAACCGCCCTCGACAAGGACGACATCGATCGGATGGTCAGAGACGCCGAGGCGTACGCCGCTGAAGACGCCGCCCGCAAGGAGGCAGCAGAGGCTCGTAACGCAGCCGATCACGCTGCACATACCGTCGGCAAGCAACTCGCCGAGTTCGGTGACAAGCTTGAGGAGAGCGACAAGGCTCCGATCCAGGAGAACCTTGACGCCCTCAAGAAGTTGCTCGAGTCGGACGCATCGTCACCGGAGGATCTCAAGGCTGGGACATCCAAGCTGCTCGAGAGCTCCTACCGGATCGGTGAAATCATCAGCGCCAACGCCCAGGCAGAGGCTCGGGCGGCCGAAGGATCCGGTGACACCGAATCCTCGAGCGACGACGTTGTCGAAGCCGAGGTGGTCGAGGATGAAGAGGCCTAGGTCTCTTCATCACTCGCCCCTATCGGCAAGGATGTCACCAGCATGAATGATCACAAACCCGAACGCGATGTGACGGATCCCGGCGAGGTGTTCGAAGCCGAAATCGTCGAGTCGGTCGAACTCGTGGCTCCGCCTTCGGCGGAGTCGCTCGGTCTCCTGCTCCCGGACGACCCGGAGGAGGCACGGACGATCCTCCTGCATGAACTCGCGGATGCGCGTGGCGAATCCGGTGAGATGCTGGACAGCATCCAGAGGCTTGCAGCAGAGTTCGAGAACTACAGGAAGCGGACCGAACGCGACCAGGTCGACAATGTCCAGAGGGCAGGGCAGCGTGTCATCGAGTCATTGTTGCCTGCGCTCGACAGCTTCGATGCCGCCCTTGCTATCGAGGCCACGTCGGACGCCGAGCACCGCATGCTCGAAGGAATGCGAGGAACCCACGCGCTCGTCATCGAAGCTCTCGCTCGCGAGGGATGCGAACCGATAGAGGCCGTCGGCCAACCATTCGATCCGGCACTGCATGAGGCAGTCTCGGTCGTTCCGGGCGATGGGGACCAGGTCGTGCAACAGGAATTGAGAAAGGGCTATCTGATGAGGGGCCGGGTGATCCGCCCGAGTCTCGTCATTGTGGGACATGCGTAAGGAATGGCTCGAAAAGGACTACTACGCCGCTCTCGGCGTTCCCAAGGACGCCTCGCAAGACGACATCAAGAAGGCGTTCCGAGCCCTCGCGCGCAAACTCCATCCTGACAACAATCCCGGTGACGCGGCCGCGGAGGCACGATTCAAGGACATCAACGAGGCGTACGAGACCCTCCGCAAACCCGAGACACGCAAGGAGTACGACCAGACCCGGGATCTGGGCTACTACGCGGGCGGCCCCACCGGTCAGCAGCAGCGGGTCAGGGTGGAGGATATCTTCGGTGGCCAGCAGCAGGGCGGAGCGCGGGATCTGTTCAGCGGATTCCAGGATCTGTTCGGCGGGGGCGGACGACAAGCACCCCGTCAAGGCGCCGATGCCCGTGGATCGGTCCACCTCTCGTTCCACGAAGCGCTCCAGGGAGCGACCAGGGAATTGTCCGTGGGAAGCGACAAGGTGAAGGTCAAGATCCCGAAGGGCATCGCACCGGGCGCTAAGGTCCGGGTCAAGGGCAAGGGTGGCCCCGGTTCCAACGGCGGACCGCGAGGCGATTTGTACGTCGAGGTAGGGGTGGGGTCGCATCCCGTGTTCAAGCGGACGGGGAAGAAGGACCTGACCATCAACGTACCCATTTCGTACCCTGAGGCCGCTCTCGGTGCAACGATCTCGGTGCCCACCCTCGACGGAACAACGAAGATCAAGGTCCCAGCGGGATCGACAACCGGCACAACCGTGAAGTTGACCGGCAAAGGCGTCGAGACCCCGAGGGGCAAGGGCGATCTCCTCGTCCGATTCACCATTGCGGTCAATCCGAACGCAAGCGCGGACGAAAAGGAAGCCCTTGCGACGTTGCGCAGTGCGCAGGCAACATGGAATCCGCGAAGTCAGCTCGGAGTACCGACATGACCGATCGAACAGAAGCCGTCTACATCATCTCAGTCGCATCCGAGATCGTCGGCATGCATCCTCAGACCCTGAGAGGCTACGAGCACAAGGGCCTGGTCGAGCCGTACCGCACACCTGGCGGTACACGGCGATACAGCCAGGAGGACCTTGACAGGCTCCTGCTCATCCAGGACCTCTCGAGCAAGGGTGTGAACCTCGAAGGCATAAAGCGAATCCTCGAACTGCAGCGTGAGAACACCCGACTCGCGAACCAGGTCCACCGACTGCGCCGACTCCTCGAGGACTCCGAGCAACGCAGATCGTCGACAACCGGACGCACCTACGTCCAATTCGGCGTCCGCAAGAGCCACCTACCGGACATTGTCAGGGATAACGAGGATTGACGACAGAGAAGTTCACAGCTTTCAGCTTTCAGCTTTCAGTCGGCAATCGCGTCCGCACAGTCTTCGCGTCCTCCCTTCAGAGGGGACGGGCGAGCTTGCGAGCCAGGGGGCATGCAGCCTGCGAGCAGGGGGAGACACCGGGTTTTCAGTTGACCGTTCAGCAAGCGAATAGCGGATACCGAATACCGAATACGGAATACTG
>CAZDIQ010000030.1:0-15274 GCA_964505525.1 uncultured Acidimicrobiaceae bacterium
GGTACATCTATGTACCCGCGGAGTCAGAGGACTGTGGACTGTGGACTGTGGACTGTGGACTGGCTCTGTCATCTGTCATCTGTCATCTGTCATCTGATGCCACAGAACCCAGGGTACGCGGAAACGGGGTTCAGATGGCGAGGGCGACGATGGCGAGGACGGCCAGGACGATTCCGGTGATCTGGGTTGTCGACGGGCGCTCCCGCAGGAAGATGACCGCTGCGGCGACGGTGAACACCGGGTACAGGCTCCCGAGGACAGCGTTGATGCCGATGGGGCCTCGCTGGACGGCGAGGAGGATCGCGATGTTCGCTCCCATGTCGATGAAACCCGACGCACCGACCAGACCCCAGCATCCACGGGGCGTCTTCGGTTCGACGGCGAGCACGAACAGCATGGCGATGCCGATCGGGATCGAGACACCCCTGGCAGCCACGAGCGGCCAGACACCGGAACCCTCGCCGGTCTGACCCATGATGACGAAGAAGACACCGAAGCACAGAGCCGTGAGCATGGCCTGGACGAACAACCTGCCATCAAGTTTCCCGTCACCGGGCTCCCGTGACAGAAGCACAACGGCAATCAGCGCCAGGACGATCCCTCCCCATTGGAGCGGATTGATCGGTTCACCGACGATGACGGCATACGCGACGGGTACAACCGCAGCGCCCGCACCGATGATCGGTGCAACGACGGACATCTTCCCTGCGGCAAGTGTCAGGTAGAGCAACGCCAGTCCGATGTACCCGATGACACCAGCGAGCACCCCGTACACGATGTCGCTTCTGGTGACGTCTGGTGACTGCACGATGAAGATGCCAGCAATGAGAATCGGGATACCGAATATCTGGGTCCAGGCGGCAACGGTCCATGCCGTCAGCTTGCGGGTGGCGAACCCGCCGATGAAGTCCGCAACCCCGAAGAGCGCGGCAGAAGTGAGGGCGAGGATCTGGGACATTCGGAGGAGACTATCGGGTGAGTGGGATCCGGGATCGCACCCCCCGCGGGTAGATTGGCCGGGACACTTGGAGGAATGTGACTGATCGGCTCGCTGGGAAGAACATCGTCGTCACCGGTGCGACAGGGATCGCCGGTGCAGCCGCGCTCGCCTTTGCCTCCGAAGGCGCAAGCGTCTTCGTGATCTCACGAACCGCGGCTTCATGCGAGCGGCTCGTCGACGAGATCGCCGCCAACGGCGGTACCGCCTCGTGGACCGAAGCCGACCTGACCGACGAAGACCAGACTGTTGATGCCTTCAGTGTGTGCCGTTCGCAGTTCGGTAGCATCGATGGACTTTTCGCCGTTGCAGGAGGCAGCGGAAGGAAGTTCGGAGACGGGCCGCTCGACACGGTGCCCCTCACCGGTTGGGACGAGACCCTCTCCCTCAACGGACGGCCTGCTTTCCTCGCAGCCCGCGAAGCCGTCCGCTCCATGTTGACCTCCCGCGAATCCGACAAGAACGCCACCGGGTCGATTGCGATCGTTTCGAGTGTGCTCGCATACGCCCCGTCACCCGAGATGTTCGCCACCCACGCCTACGCCGCGATCAAGGGTGCCGAGATCGCTCTCGCAACCGCAATGGCCGCCTACTACGCACCGCACGGGATCCGGGTGAATGTCATAGCGCCCGGTCTTGTGGACACGCCGATGGCGGCGAGGGCGGCAAGCGATCCAGCGATCGTCGGGTTTGCCGAGCGCAAGCAACCACTCGTCGGAGGTCTCTTGGATACGACCGATCTCGCCCCGTTGGCGACGTTCCTCATGGCCGACGAGTCGCGCGCCATCACGGGCCAGACCATCGCCGTCGACGGCGGTTGGAGTGTCACCGACGCTCGATGAGCGAAGGAACCTGCGCAACCGGGCAACCCTCGGGTAATATGTCTATACATTTGTTCCGTGGGTGATGACCACCCCGCAGATGTGTCCGAGGGGAACAAGAGATGACCACTGAATCCGACGCATGGGGATTGGCAGAGGAATGGTTCGATCGCGCCGCCGAGATCCTCGACTACATACGCACGACACAGGCAGAACCGATCAGCCGGACGAGTGAGCTTGCGGCCACGGCGATTGCCGGTGGTGGCCTGGTCCATCTGTTCGGCACCGGACATTCACGGATTCCTCTCGAGGAGATGTTTCCCCGGTACGGGTCGTTCCCCGGATTCCACCCGATCGCCGAGCTCTCGATGACATTCCACACCCAGATCACAGGCGCCAACGGCCAACGACAGGCAATGTTCATCGAGCGTGTCGAAGGCCTCGGCGAGGTCATCCTTTCGAATTTCAACTTCGGACCCCACGATGTCATGGTGGTGTTCTCCGCAGGGGGCACAACCGCAGTTCCGATCGACGTGGCCATCGGGGCCAAACAGCGCGGGATGCCCGTCGTGGCGGTAACGGCCGTCGAGCATTCGCTTGCGAGCACCTCCGGTCATTCGACAGGGACCCGGCTGCTCGACCACGCCGACATCGTCATCGATCTCGGGACACCGATCGGCGACAGCCTCGTGCAGGTCGCCGGGGTCGAGACACGGGTGGGTCCCGGGTCGACTATCAGCAACGTTGCGATCGTGAATGCCATCAAGGTGATGACCGCATCCAAGCTCGAGGCGATGGGGAAGCTGCCTCCTGTCCTGTCGTCCGGGTCGATCGTCGGGACCGAAAGGGCGCTCGAGTTGTTCGATGCTGCCTATGACGACCACGCCAACCGGATGGCAGGAATCATGGGTTCGGACGCTGTCGATCGGAGGGACACGCCATCGGTTTCGTGACGTCTCCGGCGGGTTTGTTCGCGAATCACCACGCTTTTGACTTGACACGGTCAAAAGTTCGTGGTTTCGTGTCCAAAGTATGGCGATCAGTTCTCGGAAATTTCCGAACCCCATGGAGTCCCCTGGCGAGCTTCTCGAACTCGTGCGGGCGACCGACGGGATCACCCGGAGCGATCTTGTGGAGATGACAGGTCTCGCGAGATCCACCGTCACCCAGCGCATCGATTCCCTCATCGATGCAGGACTCGTCGTCGAAGCAGGCGAGGCGCGATCGACCGGCGGTCGCCCACCGACAATTCTTCGTTTCAACGGTGGGTCTGGGGTCGTCCTCGTTGCAGACCTCGGTGCAACCCACGCACGGTTCGCCGTCACCGGGCTCGACGCTGAGGTCCTTGCGGAACGCAGCTTTGATCTCCTGATCGCCGACGGCCCTGATCCTGTGCTCGAGACCACGATGACCGTCTTCGACGAACTCCTGCAATCGATCGACAAGACGGATGCCGATGTCAAGGGTGTCGGGATCGGACTGCCGGGACCGATCGACTTCGCCGCCGGGCGCGCATCGGATCCTCCGATCATGCCGGGATGGCACGACTACCCGGTTGCCGACCGCTTCGTCAACCGGTTCGGCGTTCAGACCCTCGTCGACAACGACGTGAACATCATGGCCCTCGGTGAGTTCTGGTGCGCGAACCCGCGTCCCAAGTCCATGCTGCTCCTCAAGGTCGGCACGGGTATCGGTGGTGGACTCATCATCGACAGCCACGTCCATCGTGGGGCGCGCGGTGCCGCAGGCGACGTCGGTCACATCCGCTCTGATTCCGAGGCCGTCTGCCGGTGTGGGAACACGGGGTGTCTCGAGGCCGTGGCCGGTGGTGCAGCCCTCGCACAACAATTGGCCGCCGCTGGCTACGACACGCGCAACACCCGCGATGTCGTTGCACTCGCAGCCACAGGGAACGCGGACGCCGTCCAGGCGATCCGCGAGGCGGGCCGACGGATCGGTGACATGCTTGCCGGCGCAGTGAACCTTCTCAACCCCGCAGTCATCGTGATCGGCGGCGACCTCGTCCAAGCGGGTCAACCACTTCTCGCCGGTATCCGTGAAACGATCTATCAACGGTCGACCACTTTGAACACCAATGACCTTTCGGTCATATCATCAGAACTCGGCGACCGCGCCGGCGTCATCGGCGCCGCAGTGATGGTCATCGAACGCATCCTCGACCCTGCCGTGGTGGATGCGGCCATCCAGGCAAAGGTCGGTGCCGTGGCATGAGCGCAACACCTCACAATTCTTTCGACCAGGCAATCTCCGCGATCAGTCGTGGACGGAGCCACCCGGAAGCGAGTCCCAAGAGACTCGGAAGTAACCAACAAGGAGAGAATCGATGAAGAAGATGACCAAAGGCCTCAGGGTCGCGGTCCTCCTGCTCGTGCTTGCTCTCGTTGCCGCTGCGTGTAGCAGCGACGGCGGAGACGACACGACGACGACCACCGCGGGCGACGGCGCCGCCGACACGTTCACCATTGGTGTGTCGAACGACGTCGTAGGCAACTCGTGGCGTGAGCAGATGATTTGCGCAATCAAGGCAGAGGCAAGGGTCCGTGGCAATGTTGACCAGGTCGTGCTCCTGAACAGGGACACAGACACAGCAGGTCAGATCAGCGACATTCAGAGCCTCATCTCCCAGGGTGTGGATGCCATCATCCTCAACCCGGGCGATCCTGAGGCATTCAATGCCGTGATCGAGGAAGCAGTCAACCAGGGCATCGTCGTTGTCGTCGTCGACAACGGTGTATCCACTGACGCTGCATACCTCGTGTCGAACGACCAGGTCGCCTACGGCGAGCTCGGAGCCCGTTGGCTCTTTGAGGCGCTCAATGGCGAAGGCAACGTCGCGTACATGCGTGGCATTGACGGCGTTGGCGCAGACACAGACAGGGACACGGGATTCCAGGCAGCACTTGCCGATTTCCCGGGTATCACGATCGTGTCTGAAACCTTCACAGGTTGGCAGCCGACAGAAGGTGCCCAGCAGGCACTTGAAATCCTCACGACCCTCGATGTGGACGGTATCTGGACCTCAGGTATCGACTACTCCGTGGTCGAGCAGTTCCCGGTTGCGGGTGTTCCTTATGTTCCGGTCGTCGGCGCTGACAACAACGCCTTCATCGGCCAGCTGATGGACCTCGAGAGCGAAGGGCTCACCGGTGTTGCCATCACGAACCCACCGTCAGTCGGTGGAGCCGGCGCAGCAATCGCGCTGAACATCCTCGAAGGTCAGTCGGTTTCGAAGCGCACGCTTCTGACACCTGCTGCCCTGTCAACGCAAGAGGAACTCGCGGCTGTGTACGTCGAGGGACTGACCGAAGGTTGGAGCTCCTACATGGAGATCGCGCCTTACACCCACTACACGTCGGATGACGTCATTGCCTGCAAGGGCCCTGGCGAGTGATTTGACACGGTGATGATCGGGGCCCTTCGGGGCCCCGATCGTTTCCATCTGCCAGAATCCCTACACGTTCATCTGCCGCACCGACCGAGGATTCCTCCTGATGCCGACTGATCACCCTCTGCTGCGCGCACAAGGGATAGCGAAAAGCTACGGGCCGGTGATCGCGCTCCGATCTGTCGACCTTTCTGTCGATGCCGGCCAGATTCACGCACTGCTCGGTGCAAACGGTGCTGGCAAGAGCACCTTCGTCAAGATTCTTTCAAGCGTCATAGCTGCCGATGCAGGGTCGATCGCCGTCAACGGCGAGAACGCCAAACTGCGAAGGCCAGAAGACGCCACTGCCGTCGGTATATCAACGGTCTTTCAGGATCCTTCCCTGATTCCTGACCTATCGCTCGACCAGAACCTCACGATCTCAGGACTGAAGCGTGCCGATGTCGCCCCCTGGCTCGAGCGCCTGAACCTCGGTGATCTCGACTACGGACTTCTCGTGCGCGACATTCCGCTCGCGTCGCTTCGCCTGGTAGACCTCACACGGGCTCTTGCCCATGACCCGCAACTCCTCGTACTCGACGAGATCACCGCCGCTCTCACACCAGAGCAAGCCGACCTCGTGTTCGACGTCATGCGCGAATGGAAGCGGATGGATCGCTCGGTCCTGTTCATCTCGCATCGCCTCGGTGAGGTACTGCGCATCTGCGATGTCGCAACGATCCTGCGCAACGGTCACGATGTGGCACATCTCGACCTCTCGGGAGTCGACGAGGCAGAACTCGTGACAGCGATGCTCGGCGAAGAGTTGGCAAGTGAAGCAATGGCCGACCAAGGCGAAGAACCGCTACCTCTCGAAGAAGTCATCGACCCGGATATGCCTGTGGTACTCGAAGCACGAGACATCCACTTCCGCAATCGCATCAACGGCATCTCGTTCGAACTCCGCAAGGGCGAGATCCTCGGAGTCACCGCCCTTGAAGGCCAGGGTCAGGACGACCTATTCCAACTGCTCTCGGGTGACCACAAACCGGATTCAGGCGAGATCCTCGTCAACGGTGAACGGATGCTCGCCCTCTCGCCATACAACGCGATCAGGCGCGGTGTCGTTCTCGTCCCCGGTGACAGAAAGGACGCGCTGCTCCCACAGCGTTCGGTGAGGGAGAACCTTGCGACAGCGCTGTACAACCGGATCGGGAAGTGGTTCGCGCTCGACCGGAGCGAGGGAGCCAAGGTGGCAAACGCCATCGAACGTCTCGACATCGACGTGCGAGCCGGAAGCGAACTCAGACGACTTTCGGGTGGAAACCAGCAGAAGGTGACCATCGGGCGCTGGCTCGTTTCTGACTTCGATGTCCTCCTGTGTTTCGATCCCACACGAGGCATCGACATCCAGACAAAGGCGCAGATCTACGAGCTGTTGAAGGAACTGGCCGCAGCGGGAGCAGCGGTCGTGATGTACTCGAGCGAACTCAGAGAGATCCCACTCGTGTGCGACAGGGTCCTCGTCATGTATGCCGGTGAGGTCGTACACGAGCAGGCTGCAGCATCCGCGACCGAAGAGGCATTGCTCACCGCAGCACACGGTTTGGAGTCGACATCGTCATGACGACGACAACACCGAATGCCCACACACAATCGTCGACGGCACCGTGGCGTCGCTGGGTTCAGCGTCACGGATGGACGGTTGGTGTGTGGCTCGGGTTGTTCGGCCTTGTCGCGTGGTACTCCACGCTCATCCCGCGATTCGGCGGATTCCAGGTTTCGACCATCGTCAACGGCGGCACCGCGTGGATCTTCCTTGCCGCGGCCCAGACAGTCGTGGTGATCGCAGGCGGACTTGACCTTGGGGTCGGTGGCATGCTCGTGCTTTCGAGCGTCACGGCAGCACGGTTCATGGATGGCCAACCGTTCGCCATTGCCATCGTGATCGCCATCCTCATTCTGATTGCCGCCGCCGTCGTGAACGGTGTGGTCGGATGGATCATCACCGTGTCGAAGGTCCCGGACATCGTCGTCACCCTGGGCTCCCTGTACGTGTACCAAGGGCTTGCGCTCATGATCCTGCCGAAGGTCGGCGGTGGTGCACCCAGAGAGTTCCGATGGCTGTTCACAGGGTCATACACAGGAATAGGCACGAACCCGTGGCCCGCGATGTTCATGATTCTGATACCCATCGCCATCGTCGCGTGGTGGATGGGTCGCACCCGCTCAGGTCTGTCGCTCTATGCCCTCGGAAGCGACCCGACCGCAGCATTCCTGTCCGGCGTCAACGCCTCGCGTACCAAGATCCGGTCGTTCGCCATTGCAGGATCTCTTGCGGCCATGGCAGGGTTCTCATCGCTCGCCATCGCAAGCGTCGGCAACGCGACGACCGTCGGCGGCAACCTCACGCTGAACTCTGTCGCTGCCATCGTGCTCGGCGGTGTTGCGCTCACGGGTGGGATCGGATCCCTGATAGCGGCCGTCCCCGCCGCTCTCATCCTGTTCTTCTTCAACCCGATCCTGAGCGCTCTCGGTGTCAATCCGAATCAGGCCCAGGTCGTCCAGGGTGTGTTGATCGTGTTTGTGATGATGGTCGCAGGCCTTCTCGAGTGGCGTAGAAGGAGGCGAGCATGAAGTTGATGTCCGAAGAGTTCAAGAGCATGTCGCTCTCACGGAAGATTGCTGCGCGACCCCAGCTTGTCCTCGTCGGTGTGCTCATCGCTCTGATCCTCGTGACCTCGATCATCCAGCCGAACTACTTCTCGATCGCGGGTGTCCGGAACTCATTGCTGTTTGCGGTTCCCATCGGTGTCCTTGCCGCAGGTCAGACGACGCTGATGCTCACCGGTGGGATCGACCTCTCGATCACGATGATCGCAACAGCGGCAGCCTATTTTTCGGCGAACCAGGCGCCGAACGGACCGGTCGTAGCGATTCTTGCCGGACTCGCCGTCGGCCTCATCGCCGGATCGGTCAACGGCGCGGGTGTCGGCATCTTCAGGGTCAACCCGCTCATCATGACTCTCGCCATGTCGGGCATCCTCCTGGGTCTGTTCACCGGCTGGGCGACGACGATCTTTGCCGGATCCACCCGCATGCACGACTTCATCATCACCCTCGGTCGCGGAACGTTCTGGAATGGCAATGTGCCGTGGGCCGCCGTCGTTTGGGCTGGTGTTGCCGTGTTCGTCATATTGATGTTGCGTGGAACCGGGTACGGACGAAACCTGTACGCGCTCGGGGACAACGCAATCGCGGCCCGGCTTTCAGGGACACGGGCATGGCAGGTGTTGATCGTCGCCTATGCGATCAGCGGTTTGCTCGGCGCCATTGCGGGACTGCTCATGGGTGGGCGGATCGGCGCTGTCGACCTGCAACTCGCAGGGTTCCTTCTGCTTCCCTCGGTTGCGGCGTCGGTGATCGGGGGAACGTCCATCTTTGGTGGAGTCGGCACATACACAGGCACCATTCTTGGTGCGCTCATCCTGGGTGTCCTCCAGTCGATGCTGACGTTCCTCGGGGCGGGTCAGGGTGTCCAGCAGGTTCTGTACGGATCGATCGTCGTCGGCTTGTCGTGGATCTATACACGGTTGGCGGCAGCACAATGAGGGGATGCGGTGAAACGGTTATCTGAGATCAATGCGGGTGTCGTCGGTATCGGCTTCATCGGCAAGGCGCATGTCGAGGCGTTGCGACGGATCGGTGTGAACGTCGTCGGCGTCGTCGGCTCGAATCCCGATCGTGCGCGCCGGATCGCCGAAAGCGAGGATCTGCCCCGCGTGTACGACTCGGTCGAGGACATGGCGGCCGATCCCACGGTCGACGTGATCCACATTGCCTCCCCGAACAACGTCCACTTCGACCAGGCCCTCGCCGTCCTCGAAGCAGGCAAACATGTCGTGTGCGAAAAGCCCCTAGCCGTGGATTCGGGTCAGTCGAGCGTCCTTGTGCGGGCCGCCCACGACGCCGGTGTCGTGAATGCCGTGTGTTTCAACCTTCGCTTCTATGCCGGCGTTCTCCAGTCGCGGGCGATGATTGCAGGTGGCGACCTCGGCAAGGTCAACTACATCACGGGCAAGTATTTCCAGGATTGGCTGCTCAAGGACACCGACTGGAACTGGCGATTGGTGCCTGACGAAGCCGGGGAGCTGCGTTCGGTCGGTGACATCGGGTCCCACTGGCTGGATCTCGCCCGGTTCATGACAGGTCAGGACGTGGTCGAGGTGATGGCCGATCTCCACACCTTCGTACCGGTCCGGAGGCACCCGGCTGGTCCGGTCGAGACGTTCTCGTCGGCAACCGACGACTCGGATCTCATCGAGGAGACCATGTCGAGCGACGACGCCGCGAGCATCATGTTGCGGTTCTCCGACGGTGCCCAGGGTCTCACGGCGATTTCCCAGGTATCGGCCGGGAGAAAGAATGTCATCGCATTCGAGATCGACGGCTCGGAGTCGTCGGCTTCGTGGTTCTCGGAGAACCCCGACATGCTGCTCATCGGGCACCGCGACCGGCCGAACGAGTACCTACACCGTGACCCGTCCCTGATGCATGCCGAGGTCGCCGCACACATCGGCTATCCGGGTGGGCACGTGGAGGGTTACCCGGACACGTTCAGGGCCCTGTTCGCGGCTGTCTACGCCGACATCGCCACAGGAAACCCGTCCGCGGAACCAAGCTATCCGACGTTCGCCGACGGGCACGACGCCCTGCTCGTCACCGAGGCTGTCGCACGAAGTGCCCAGGAACAGCGCTGGGTCAAAGTCAATCGATAACGAGGAGGAGCAACGCCATGAAACTAGGACTTCTGACTGCACCGTTCCCTGAGACCCCGCTCGAGGAGGTCGCCGACTGGGCAGCCGACAACGGGTTCGAGTCCCTTGAGATCTGCTGCTGGCCCAAGGCAACGGGCGAGACCCGTCGATACGGAGGCATCACCCACATCGATGTCGAGGGTTTCACCCAGGAGCAGGCCGACGAGATCAACGCGATGCTGGCAAGCAAGGGACTCACGGTGTCGGGGCTCGGCTACTACCCGAACCCGCTTCATCCGGATGCCGAGCACCGCGAACTCGTCCAGGGACACATCAAGAAGGTCATCACTGCCGCAGCGTTGATGGGCGTGCCCGTCGTCAACACGTTCATCGGCGCCGATGGTTCCAAGACCCAGGACGAGAACTGGGAGACCGCACGAACCGAGTGGCCACACATCGTCGAGCACGCCAAGGCCGCCGGTGTGAAGATCGCCATCGAGAACTGCCCGATGATCTTCACATACGACGAGTGGCCATCGGGGCACAACGTGGCGTACTCGCCGAGGATCTGGCGCAAGATGCTCGACGAGTTCGGTGAGACGGTCGGGATCAATCTCGATCCGTCGCATCTTGTCTGGCAGATGATCGACATCGATCGGGTCATCGCCGAGTTCGGTGATCGCATCTACCACGTCCACGCAAAGGATCTCGAGATCGACGAGGACGGCCTCTACGAGCACGGGATCCTCTCCCTCGGGATCGGCTGGCAGGTGCCACGACTCCCAGGGCTTGGTGACGTCGACTGGCGGGCCTTCATGAGCGCCATGTATCGGGCCGGCTACACGGGTGACATCACGGTCGAACACGAAGATCGTCAATTCGAGGACTCGGACGAGCTCATCAAGTCCGGTTTCCTCATTGCCAGGGACGTGCTGCGCCCCTACATCCACTGACCGGAGTGGTCCTATGACGTTCCGGTCGTTCGGCGAATACGACGTCGTCGTGGTCGGATCCGGCGCGGCCGGGGCTTCGGCCGCGATCGCCGCTGGCCGGTCGGGAGCCTCGACGCTTGTCATCGAGAAGCTGCCCTTTCTCGGTGGGAACTCAACTGCTGTGCTCGACACGTTCTACGGCTTCTACACACCCGGTTCCGAGTCGAGGAAGATCGTCGGCGGTGTCGGCGATGATGTCGTTGCACAGCTGAAGACGTACGGTGACGTCCTCCTTCGTCCCAACACATACGGGGCGGGGATGGGCGTGACCTACATCGCCGAGCATCTGAAGGTCGCATGGGAGGACCTCGTCGTGGGGGCGGGATGCGATGTGATGCTCCACAGCTTCGTACAGGACGTGGTCGTCGAGGACGGGCGCATCGTCGAGCTGCTGGTGGCGACGAAGGCAGGGCTCGGTACGGTGCGACCGCGGATCGTCATCGATGCGTCGGGTGACGCCGACGTGTGCCATCACGCCGGATTCGGGTACGAGCTCGCAGGGGACATCGACCCTGCCCAGACCCTGACCACAACGTTCCGCATGATCAACGTCGACAACGAGCGCCGGGCGACGATATCCAAGGACCGGCTCCACGAGCTCATGGCCGAGGCCGCTGCGACCGGCGACTACGACCTTCCCCGGAAGGAGGGCTCGGATCACATCACACCGATCGATGGGATGACGGCCACCGTGATGACCCGTGTCGACCACGTGGAGCGCCGCGACGGAGCGGTCGTCAACGCGACCGATCCACAGATCCTGACGGCGGCCGAGATCCGGGGCAGAAGACAGGCGGTCGAGTACGCACGGTTCCTCATCGACAAGGTGCCTGGGTATGAGCACGCTGCTCTGGGGGCGTTGTCCACCCAGATCGGCTTGCGCGAAACGCGCCGCGTGTACGGCGACTATCGGGTCACGAAAGTCGATGTCCTTTCCGCTCGGCAGTTCGACGATCAGGTCGGTCTGTGCGGTGCGCCGATCGAGGATCACCACGGTGGCGCGGGCACCGGCACGACATGGGAGTATCTCCCCGATGGCCACGCTGTCGGCATCCCGCTTGGTTCGCTGATCGCCCGTGACGGTGTCAACACCCTGATCGCCGGTCGTTGCTTCTCGGCAACCCACGACGCACAAGCCTCGATCCGCTCGATGGCCCAATGCATGGCGATGGGTCAGGCGGTCGGGGTGACGGCAAGCCTGTCCGTGTCGTCCGGCGAGGTGAGGACGCCCGACGTTTCGACCGTCCAAGGACTCCTCCGTGGTGGCGGAGCCGTGCTTTCGATGGACGATGCATCGTGATCCCGCAGGGCGTGGTCCGGACGGTCAACGGTGACATGCCCGCTGGCAACCTCGGTGTCACCTACATGCACGAGCACCTCATCATCGACAGCCCGACCGTGGCACAGCGATGGCCCCACATTCATCTGCCTTCAGAGGCTGACGCGACGGCTGAGTTGGATCTGTGCACGGCAGCCGGCGTCGGGACGATGGTCGACGCCATGCCCATGGCATCGGGTCGAGGACCGAGTCGCCTGGCGGCGGCAAGCAAGGCGACAGGCATCAACATCGTCATGGCGACAGGGCTCCACACCGACAAGTACTACGACGATCTGCCGTGGGTCGAAGACGCATCCTCGCACCAACTCGCCGCCTGGTTCACGGCGGACATCGAGGAGGGCATCGACGCAGCCGACCACCTGATTGCCGACGATGTCGGCAGGACGACGCATCGGGCAGGGATCATCAAGATCGCCACGTCACACGACGGTATGACGCCGAGAGCCGAGCGACTCTTCGAGGCCGCGGTCCGTACCGCTGTGGCAACAGGCGCGGCCGTGCTCACACACTGCGAGGAAGGACTCGGTGCAATGGTCCAGATCGAGACCCTCGTCGCGCTGGGTATGCCGCTCGACAGGGTGGTCATGTCGCACACGGACAAGACCGACGATGCGTCCTACCAGAGCGACCTCCTCGCATCGGGCGTCAACCTCGAGTTCGACCAAGCCCTGCGCCAGGGCAGCAACGCCCTGGTGGGGACCGCTTCGCTCCTCGCGACCCAGATCGAGCGAGGGTTCCTGTCCCAGCTGATGCTCGGCACCGATGGCGCCCGCCGATCGCTGTGGACCACCCTCGGCGGCGAACCCGGTCTTGCCTGGTTGGCAGGCGGCTACCGCGACATCCTCGACGCCGCCGGCATCACCCGGGACATGCAGAACACGATCTTCGTAGAGAACCCGGCCAAGGTGCTGGCGTCTGCAAGGAGCAAGTAGAAAGTGCAAAGTACACAGTCCTCAGTACACAGTCAGCAAATCGCGTCCTCCCTTCAGGGGGGCGTGCGAGCCTGCGAGCAGAGGGAAGACGGGAACGCGTTTTGCTCGTTCCCGAACGACTGTGAGCTGTGAGCTGTGAGCTGAAAGCTGTATCCAACAAAGGAGAAAACATGAAAAGCCACTCTGTGGCCATGCTCGGGACCGGGCTCATCGGCGATTTCTATTCGATGACGCTGCACGGGCAACGGAATCGGGACCGTGTTGCCGTCGTGTACTCACGGACACAGGACCGTGCGGATGCGTTCGCACAACGGTGGAGCATTCCGAACACGACGACGTCGATGCAGGAGGCCATCGATCACCCTGACGTCGACACGGTGGTCGTCGCGTTGCCGAACCATCTCCACGAGGAAGCGATCAGGATGGTGGCTGATGCCGGCAAGGCAGTGCTGTGTACCAAGCCTCTGGCTCGCAACGCGGACGAAGCCAAACGCATCCTTGATTATGTCGAGGACAAAGGTGTGTTCGCCGGATACCTCGAGGACCTCGTGTACACACCCAAGCACCTGAAGGCCGTGTCGTCGGTCCGCAACGGTGCGATCGGTGAGGTCACCTGGGTCCGATCCCGAGAGACCCACCCAGGCCCCCACAGTGCATGGTTCTGGGACGTGGAAAAGGCAGGCGGCGGTCCGATCGTCGACCTCGGGTGTCACTGTGTCGAGATCATCAGGGACTTCGTCGGCAAGGGCAACCGTCCGATCGAGGTGATGTGCTGGTCCGACACGCTTGTCCACCCGATCGAGGCCGAGGACAACGCTGTCGCGCTGATCAAGTTCGAGTCCGGTGCACTCGGGCAGTTCGAGGTGTCGTGGACGTTCCGGGGAGGCATGGATCTTCGCGACGAGGTTGCCGGAACCGACGGAACCATCTGGCTGAACGGCTTCCTGCGAACCGGGTTCGAGATGTGGTCCGGTGGAACGGGGGACGGGTACGTGTCGGAGAAGTCCGAGTCGGACAAGGGCTGGATGTTCCCGGTCGGCGACGAGGTTGCAGAACTCGGGTATGTCGACATGTTCACCGACATGTTCGATGCCATCGACTACGGACGCGACCCCAAGGAGTCGTTCTACGACGGCTACGTCGTCAACGCCATCATGGATGCCGCCTTCCGGTCGGCCGATTCGAAACTGTGGGAACCCGTCGAGCTCGAATGGCGCCACGGAACCACGCCGCGGATTTCAAAGGAGCGCGAGTTCCACGACGGTCACACGATCATCAAGAAGGAGATCCTCCCCGACGGCCGGGTCAAGCTGATCCTCCGTCACAAGGACGACGGCTCGTTCTTCGATCTGGTGGAGTGAGCTGTCAGTTTTCAGCTTTCAGCCCAGAAGGCGCTTAGCTTTTGGCTCTTGGCGCCAGCAGTCTGTTCTCTGTCCTCTGGAGAAAGTCCATCATCCATCATCCATCATGCATAAGACACACCGAGCGGCGAGCCTCCCGTCGGCTCCCTGGTAGCACCGAGTGACCCACACCGTCCTTCTCATGATCATGTTGTCCGTGGGGTTCATCGGTGCGGCGGACTTCTTCGGGAGTGTTGCTTCTCGCAGGTCGAGTCCGTTCGCCGTGGCGGCGTGGTCGCAGTGGGTGGGGATTCCTGTCGTTGCGATCGTGGCGGTCTTCATCGGCAGCGAGTACATCGCACCGGACGTCGCATACGGGCTCCTGGCAGGTGCAGGGTCGGCCGTCGGTGTCGGCGCTCTGTACCGGGGCTTCTCGGTCGGATCCGTCGGAATCGTCGCCCCTGTGGCATCGACTGTCGGAGCAATGGTCCCGATTGCTGTCGGGCTCGCATCGGGAGAACGTCCGTCCGGTCTCGTCGCGTTCGGGCTGCTCGCAGGGATCGCATCCGTCATCCTCGTGGGATACATGCCCGGTCGGGCGAAGCTGTCCACCTCCAGCGTCGCCCATGGACTCGTGGCCGGAGTCGGGTTCGGATCGATGGTCCTCGCGTACGCGGCGACCTCCGAGGCATCCGGGCTCGCCCCGGCGGT
>CAZDIQ010000030.1:15374-20791 GCA_964505525.1 uncultured Acidimicrobiaceae bacterium
TTGGCGTGGTCGCAGTGGCTCGGTATCGCAACTGCCGCCGTTGCGGTGACGATGATCTCATCCGGCTAGAGGAGGACAGATATCAGATATCAGATATCAGATGACAGATGACAGAAATGCTGGCGGACAGCGGACAGCGGAGAGCCCACCCCACGAAGCGAGGTCCATCATCCATCATCCATAATCCATGATCTATACCGATCTGGGTAGGGTGACACGAGCGTCATCCCGAATCTGCATCCGCTTGGAAGATCATGCAGGCATCGACCAAGATCCGACGAACCTACATCACGTTGACCGTGTTCTCCACGCTGTCGACGTCGTTCATCTGGGGCATCAACACGCTCTTCCTTCTTGATGCGGGGCTGTCGAACACGCAGGCCTTCACGGCGAACGCGTTCTTCACACTCGGTCAGGTCATCTTCGAGGTCCCTACGGGGGTTGTTGCCGACGTCAAAGGGCGCAAGCTGTCGTTCCTGCTCGGTGCGGCCACCCTCTTGGCGTCGACACTCTTTTATCTGTACATGTGGCAGGTCTCGGCGCCGTTCTGGGCATGGGCCATCGCGTCAGCTCTGATCGGCCTGGGATTCACTTTCTTCTCCGGCGCTATCGAAGCATGGCTCGTCGACGCTCTCAACGCGACGGGGTATGACGGCCCGCTCGAGTCGGTGTTCGCACGCGCACAGGTGGCCGGCGGCATCGCGATGCTGACCGGATCCGTTCTCGGTGGATTTGTCGCCCAGGCAACGAACCTCGGTGTCCCGTACATTCTGCGCTCCGTGTTCCTCGCGATCACGTTCGTGCTTGCGTTGCTGCTCATGCACGACATCGGGTTCTCACCGAATCCGTCCACCGGCCCTGTGAGCGAGGTGAAACGCGTGTTCAGTGCGTCGGTGGAGAACGGGTGGCGCAATCGTCCTGTGAAGTGGATCATGTTGTCCGCACCGTTCACCGTCGGGGTTTCACTGTTCGCGTTCTATGCGATGCAGCCCTACCTCCTCGAGTTGTACGGCGACCCGAGTTCGTACGGCATCGCAGGTCTTGCTGCGGCCGTTGTCGCCGGGGCACAGATCCTCGGAGGTCTGTCCGTCCCGGTGGCACGCAAGATCTTCTTGCTCCGGACCCATGCCCTCATCGCGTCGGTCCTGGTCAGCGTGGTCGCCCTCATTGGGATCGGGATCACGACAAGCCTCGCAGTAGCCGTGGCACTGCTCGTCGTGCGGGCCGTCGTGTCCGCTGCGGCATCCCCGTTGCGCCAGGCTCTCATCAACGGCCTCATCCCCTCGAGCGAGCGAGCGACAGTTCTGTCGTTCGACTCGCTCATGGGATCATCCGGTGGCGTCGCGCTCCAGCCCGCTCTCGGTCGGTCGGCAGACCTGTGGGGTTACGGAACCTCATATGTGATCGCCGGTGCGGTGCAACTCTTGGCAGTGCCGTTCCTGGTTCTGGCTCGGCGGGAGAACACGGAGGCTGATGTTGTCCAGCTCGACGAACCGTCCGATCCTGTCGATGGCTAGGGTGTTTGGAAACACAAGGAGATTTGTATGTCGGACACACCCAACACACCCGCCCCCGACGAGGACGCCCCCACCGCTGTCGGTTTCGTCAGCGAAGAGATCACCGAGATCGACATTGATGGCGACGGCGTTCCTGACGGGTATCGCATCACCACGACCGGTGTCAGGGAGGCCGACATCGACGGCGACGGTGAGGCTGACATCTTCGAGACCGTCACGATCGAAGAGACGGTGATTGATGTCGACGGTGACGGCGTTCCCGACGTGTACACGACCGTCGAAACGTCCGAGGTTCTCATGGATGTCGACGGCGACGGCACCGTGGACGCGGTGGAGATCACCGAGGTGCGCACGATCGCCCAGGATATCGATGGGGACGGGGTGCCCGATGTTGTGCGTACCGATGTGGTGGCAGTCACCGGGATCGATCCCGACGAGGATGGCGAATTCAGGGATGTCGAGGTCGATGCCGCCCGGATCTATGGGGTGGACACGACCGGTGACGGGAACATCGACTCACTCTCGGTCGAGGAAATCGACATCGAGATCGTCAGCGAAGAGGAATAGCTAGCAGATCGGTCGCACCGTCGGATACGGGTTCACGTAGATTCCGCCGGCGATGATGCCAAGATGCAGATGCGGTGTCCCCGCGTTCCCGGTCGAGCCGACGTATCCGATCACCTGACCCTTGTTGACGCGCTGACCGCTGGTCAGGCCACCGGGCCACTGTGACAGGTGTGCGTAGTAGTAGGTGATCCCGTCGTCGCCGAATACATATGTCTGGCGGCCGCCCTGACTGTGGGTGTTGAGTCGCACCGACCCTGTTTGCATCGCGACGAGCGGTGTATTGAACGCAGCCATCATGTCGGTGCCCTTGTGCGTCCGACCCCCTGATCGTGGGTAACCCCATGAGTTGATGAAGTACGTCGAACCCTTGACCGGGCACACGACACCTTTGGTCTGACTTGCGATGCCTGCAGCACCGCCGGAGGCTCTGGCAGCCGCCGCCGCGGCCTCACGGGCGAGTCGCGCCTTGTACTTCGCGTACACGGACGCATACTTCGCCTTCGCCTCGGCGTGCGCCTTGTCCGCCTTCTCCTGGCTGACGGAAAGCGCCTCGACCACAACCTCCTGCTGCGCCTCGAGCTGTTTCACCTCGGCTTCCTTGATGGTGAGTTCATCGGTCAGCCGGTCCATTTGTCGCCGGATGGCGGCTAGCTGATCGATGTCATGGAGGTCGAGCGTCGCAGCTCGGTCATAGAGCGCCTGTGTCGTGATGAGATCCTGGATATTGACCGCCGTGAACGCCGTTGTCATCGCGTTCGAGTTCCCAGCGATATAGGCGTCGATGACGAGGGCCCTCGCGCGTTCCTCGAGGGCTATGACCTCGTCGCCGTATTCCACGATGGCGGCTTTGAGCTTCTCGATCCGCCAATTGAGGTTGTATATCTGGCCCTGGATCCGCTCGAGCTCCTCGAGCCCGGCTGCGAGTTCCGCGTCGGCTTGTTCGAGTGCCTCCAATGCGAGGTCGGCAGCGGTCTTTGCCTTGTCGACGTCACCTTTCGACTGTGCGCTCGCCGAGATAGGCGGAAGCGCCAGCAGGGCGAGCAGCAACACAGGTGCCAGATAGAGGGGTTTGCGCAGAAACTTCATGCGAACCACGCAGCGTAGTGCCAGACCCCATTTACGAGCCAGTCGGACCTGTCCGAAGCCCGACAATTACCGAGTCGCTCGCTGCGCTCGCTGCCCGAATCCCGATGGTTGCCGAGTCGCTCGCTGCGCGCGCTTTCCGAAACCCGACTCGTCCGAAGCCCGACTTCGAACGCCGTCGGGAGCCGGAAGTCGGAAGCGAGCGGAGCGAGCGGGTCGATCCTATTCGGGATTCGGGAGCGAGCGCGGCGAGCGAGTCGGGTAGTGCTACAGGGTCTTGTGAAGACCGGTGATCATCGCTCGAACCCGGTCAATTTCGAGCGAAAGGCTACGGAGTGTTGGTGAGTCGATCAGTCCTACTCGGTGACAGACCATCAGGTGAGACTCGAGTTCTGCTGCCGAAGCCCGAGCAATCACGAGGTACCGCTTGAATGATGGGCCTGAGTTCATTGCAGATCCCTCCGCAATGTTCGCGGATATCGACGCGGCAGACCTGCGCAGCTGCGACACCATTCCGAACCGCTCGTCAGACGGAAATCCGCGGGTGACCGCGTATGTTGCGACGGCAATCTCGGCTGCCACATTCCACACATCCAGGTAGCGAAAGTCATGCACGCCACATTCGTATCAGGTTGCGCAAGCGTCCGGAAGACCCTTGAAGCCGAGTCGGGTTTCGGGAAGCGAGCGCCAGCGAGCGTCTCGGTGATTATCGGGATTCGAACGCGTCAGCGAACTACAAACGACAGTTTTACGGTTACTCGGTAGGTGGCGACCTTGCCGTCGCGGATTTCGGCGGTTTGGCGGAGGACCTCGAGGTCGGTTATCCCGTTGATGCTTTCGGATGCCTTCGAAACTGCTTGGTTGATGGCCGCCTCAAAGCTGTCGGGGGACCAACCGCCGATTTCGATGATCTTCAGCGCTCCAGATTCGTGTTCTGTCATGTGACCTCCAGTGACACGATGGTAGATGCGCCGGAAGCGAGCAAGGTACGCTCTTGGCATGAAGCGAGATGTGTCATTTGCACCCCGTCGACAAACAGTGTCACCGGTCCTCGGGGGAGCATTGGGACTCATCTTCCCGACGATTCTCGGATTGATCGGACTTTCCGTCGGTTTCCGGCAGGGCGGCGACATGGGTGACTTCGCCGCCTCGATCGCAGGCACGGTGCTGTTCCTGATCGCAGCCCCGACGGCATGGGTACTGTCGTTCGATTTCATCGATGTCACACGCTTCACGGTCATCCTTTTCGGGATTCTGACTTCGGCGCCGCTGTGGTGGCTCGCGGGTGTCGCGGTGGCACGTGTCTCGGACACATGGCTCGAGTGGACGCGTACCTATCTCGTTGCAGCGATCCTGTGGACCGTTTCGAACATCATCGTGATTGCCGTCATCGCATCGATTGTCGGCTAGTGGTCTCGTTCCGATCGCGGCGCTAGGTTCCTCCCATGGATCTCAACGAAGCCCTGTACACGACCCGTGCCATGCGGCGGGTCTCGTCTGATCCGATCCCGGATGACGTCGTCCGAGCCATGATGGATGCCGCCATCCGGTCGCCATCGGGTGGCAATTCCCAGAATTGGCGGTGGATCACCGTCACCGATCGTGACAAGATCGCAGCCATCGGTGAGCTGTATTCAGCGGCATGGACACAGCTGAATGAGACCCTGTACCGAGGTCGCGCCGAGCAGGCCCGCGAATCGGGCGATGCCGCCACCGTGCGGGTGATGAACTCTGCACAGTGGCTGGCTGACAACTTCGCCGTCGTTCCGCTCGTCGTCTTCCCGTTCTCGCGCAATGACCCGTCCGGTGCGTCGATCTACCCGGGTGTATGGAGCCTCCAACTCGCAGCCCGCGGCCTCGGGGTCGGCACCTGTCTGACGACCGTGCTCGGCATCTTCAAGCATGCAGAACTCTGTGATCTCCTCGGCGTACCCGAGGGCAAGGGGTGGCAGAACGCGGCGGCAGTGACGTGCGGCTACCCGCTCGGTACCTGGGGACTGGCACAGCGAGCACCCGCCCACCTCGTGACCTACGCAGAAACCTGGGGCGAACCACCATCCTGGAAGGCAGATGAACCGGTATGGGAGGGAGCGAGCTGAACGCTCGCTTCCCGGTGTCCGAACCCCGATAAGCACCGAGACGCTCGCTGCGCTCGCTCCCGAACGAACCGAGCCAGACACATCGTCAAAGGTCGACTGTCATCTGTCATCAGTCATCTGTCATCTGTCATCTGAACAGAACTGACAACTG
>CAZDIQ010000031.1:0-20781 GCA_964505525.1 uncultured Acidimicrobiaceae bacterium
GATGTCCAATGGGTCGAGTCACCGTCGAACCCGAAGTGCACGGTCACCGATATCGCGAGTGTCTCCGCGAGGAATGCCAGCGAAGGCATTCTGACCGTCGTCGACTCGACATTTGCCACGCCGGTGTTCGTGAACCCTCTCGGTCTCGGGGCAGATGTCGTGATGCATTCCGTCACCAAAGGGATCAGCGGTCACAGCGATGCGCACGGCGGCGTACTTGTCGTCAAGGACGAGGCCGACGCCGAACGTCTGCGCACACACAGGGAAATGACGGGTGCGGTGCCGGGTTCTTTGGACGTGTGGCTTGCGCTCCGCGGCATCCGGACGCTTCCCCTGCGGGCAGAGCGTGGTGCCGCAAGCGCAGCACGGATCGCCGCATGGGCACATGAGTCGGGACTCACGACGTACTACCCGGGACTGCCCAGCCATCCCACCCATGAGATCGCTGCACGCACGATGTCCGGTTTCGGGACGATGCTCGCAATCGATGTCGGATCATTCGAACGCGCAGCCGCAATCGTTGCCGGCGTGACGACCTTCACAAATGCGACCTCGTTGGGAGGTGTCGAGTCGCTCATCGAGCACCGCATCATGTCCGACCCGAACATCGATCCGGGTCTGGTGAGGCTCTCGATCGGTCTCGAGGACCCCGACGTACTGATCACCGACCTGTCCCGCAATCTCTAGGTGTGGGTATCTGGATGAGACAACCGCGTGTCGCCGATCTCCATCCGTTGGCTGATTCGAATGTGCGCGGCGTGCAGGTCGGTTGTCGGTGAAGCGCACCAGGCAAGTGCAACTCAGCGACGAGGATGCCCTCCGCTTGTTCGAGCAGCTCTATCGGGCGCACTACCACAAGGTTGCCGTGTATGTCGCGCGCCGCACGCGGTCGCCCGAGGACGCTGACGACGTCGTCGCCTCGACTTTTCTTGTTGCGTGGAACCGAATAGATCGTCTGGCGAGTGTTGATGAACCGTTGGCCTGGCTGTATGCGGTGGCCTATCGCACACTGTTGAGCCACTGGCGCGCTGTCTCGAAGACTGCGAACCTCGCGGACAGGGTCGCTGCCGACATTGCGGACCCGATCGACACTGTCGGAGCAACCATTGAGGAGCGTGACGAACTTTCTGAGGTCATGGCTGCGATAGACAGCCTCGCTGAGGAAGACCAGGAGTTGTTGCGTCTCATCGGGTGGGAACAGCTTTCACATGGCGAAGTGGCGACGATCCTCGGGATATCACGGGTGCTGGTTCGCACTCGTCTGCACCGTGCCCGGCGGCGCCTCCAAGCCGCCTACGAACTCGGTGCCCGCAGGTCGACAACGGGGGGCCGATAGCAATGTCGCAGTTTCGAACGCAACGCGAGTCGCGAAACCGACACACACGTGTTGAGCAGGGTCACAGGACCGTGAAGTGGAAGGAGGCGTATGGCTGGACCGGATGACGCATTCGAGATTCTCGCCGCCAACGACCGCGTCGACGAGACGCTGATCGAAGGTGTGGACGCGCCAAAGGCGCGCACGCTCTTTGTCGAGATCACCTCGAAGCCACGCGAGCCTCACCGCAGGCCCGAGCGTACGGTCGGGCTCCGACTCGTCCTGGTCATAGCAATTGCGCTCCTCGCTGCCGTCTCCATCGCTATGACGTGGTACTTCGTGCGTCGTGTCACAGATCCGATATCTGTCGGCTGCTACCAGGCTCCAAGCCTCGACAGTGACATCGCCGCCGTGGCTGCGGGCGGTGCCCTCAACGTGAGGCTGTGTGAGCCCGCGTGGGAGGACGGTACGCTCACCAACACTGCCGTGGCACCTGCTGGCCAGGTCCCTCCGCTGATCGGTTGCGTCACCGACAATGGGAACTTCGCAGTTTTCCCAGGTGAAGCCGAGAACCTGTGCCAGCTCCTCGGCCTTGCTGACCCGACTCCACAGTCCCTCGAAGACGGCGACGCGATTCGTAGACTCAAGAGCGACTTGGTTGCGTACTTTGATGCCAACAAATGCCAGAGCATCGAAGGCGCAACAGCCGACATTCGCAACCTCATTCATGTCCACGGTCTCGACGACTGGCAGATCAGGGTGACCCCTGGCCCACCAGGCAGACCGTGTGCCAGTTTCGGACTCGATTCCAGGAACGAGTCCATCGTCGTCGTCCCGATCCCACCACCCGACTAGCGCGCTCGGAACACGCCGGTGTCTGCCTGGTGTCAGAAGAATCGTGCAACGGGTTGTCGGTAACCGACACAAACCATCCGGAACGATCGCACATTTGAGGTGGAGGGCACGTGACGAGTCTGAGGGTTGTGGGAGTGGTTTTGGTGGTCGCGCTTGTGGGGGCGTGTCAGGACGGCCCCGCCGTTCCTGAGGACTTCTCGGCGTACGCGCGGAATCTCGCGTCGTCGGTATCGCCGTTCCAAGCCGACATCCTGGAGGACGGTGAGGTGACGTTCGCCGAATACGAGCGCGCGATGCTCGCGTCACGTCAGTGTCTGATCGATGCTGGTTGGGATGTGTCCGACGTTCGGGACCACCCTCGCGACGGATGGAGTCTCCTGTTCACGGTCGGGTGGGAGTACGACGGTGATGACGCACGCGATGCGCGCCTGTCAGCGCAGCTCGATGTCGACTTCGCCAAGTGCGCTTCCGAATACCACGAGTGGGTCGAGGTGGCCTATCGGAAGTCTCTGATCCCGTCAGGAACGGAACGACAGGAGCTGACGAAAGAGCTACTTGCGTGTCTTGAAGCCGAGGGGGTCACGGGAATACCCGCCGATGCCGACCAGCAGCAGTTCTACGATGCTATCGATGCGCAGATCCCGGGTGGCGGGTTGGCGCTCCTGTGCATGGATAGGTATGCCTATCTCTTCGAAACGTTGCAGAACTAGTGGCCAGACAATGGGCCGCCTCAGTGGTGCGCAATCCGGACTCCGGACGGTTGTGGCGGTGTCGTGACTGGCTGCCGTGCGACCCACACCGGCGTCGATGCGGTTGTGGCGTTTGTGATCTGTGGCGGCAGCACGGCACAGCAACTGAAGGACCAACCCCGGACGTGATCAGATGAGGCTTGCGGTCGCGGCTGCGTTGATGGTTCTGACTGTGACCGCCTGCGGCCCCAGAGCTCCTGAGATCGTCTACGGAGGGGACGAAGAGGCGACCAAGATGTTTGAGTTCTGTGCGGGTTCCAGCCCCTACACCGTGGAAGTCCGGTATGGTGGCCCACCCCGACTCATCGACAGGTCGGGGTCGGTTATCACGCCAACCGATACCGAGAGCAGATGTCTGGCGGGCGTGGCAGAGCGCTTCCCGGCACGTTCCCCTCAGGAACTCGCACGGGCGGAGATGTTTCGGCAGTGTCTGACACAGCATGACGTCGAGATGCCGTTGCAGGCAATCACGGTGGATCTCGCGGCGGACCCACAGCAGTTGTTCTTCAGCGACGTTGTGATTCCTGACGCATTGCTCGACGCAGTTGATGCCGCGGTGACGGCGTGTCGGACCGCCGAATAGGAACAGCGGACAACGTCCCGAGCCCCGGCAATTTCTAGGGCGCCGAATCCCAGTGGTTCCATTTCACGACGTCGGCTGGTGCTTTCCATCCGCGTTTCAGACTTCCGGAAGGTACGTCTTGCGCGGGGTGGCCGATGGTACAGATGCCCACGATCGAGACCGTTTCGGGGATTCCGAGGGTTTCGTGGAGGCCGTCGAATGCCTGGGCGCCGAGGAATCCCGCGGCGAGACCGTCGTCGACGGCGGCGTACAGGATTGCCATCATCGAGGCGCCTGCGTCGACCCACCAGAATGGGACCACCCAGTCGGACTCCTCAGACGGTTTGCCATCGACACCCGCCTTGTCGGGTTCCGAGTACCGATCGAGGTAGGCATGCTTGTCGACGCACACGACGATGTGGACCGGTGCCTTGGAAATCCACGGATCGAAGCCGGCGGCGACATACGCCTCCTCGCCACCAGCGGTAGCGACCGCGGCACGCCCGACCTTGTCCGTGACGACCACGAACCTTTGACCCTGGCTGAACCCGGCTGAGGGAGCCTTGACCGCAGCGTGGACGATCCGTTCGATGGCATCGTCCGACACCGATTCGTCCGTGTAGTTGCGGACCATCCGACGCCTGCGCACGACGTCTTTGAAGTCCATCTCAGACCCTTGCGAGCGCTGTCGTCGTGTCCTCGATCGCAGCTTTGGCATCAGCGAACATCATCATCGTCTTGTCGAGATAGAAGAGGGGATTGTCGATGCCGGCGAACCCTGGCGACAGACTCCGCTTGACCACGATGACAGTCGCCGCCTCCTCGACATGGAGGACCGGCATCCCGTAGATCGGGCTCGTTGCGTCCGTGCGGGCACTCGGGTTCACGACATCGTTCGCTCCCACGATGAGCACGACATCGGTGCGGTCGAATCTCGGATTCGCCTGGTCGAGGTCGAGGAGCTTTTCGTAGGGAACATCCGCCTCCGCGAGGAGGACGTTCATGTGACCGGGCATCCGCCCCGCGACGGGATGGATGGCGTACTCGACATCGATGCCGCGTTGTTCGAGGGCTCTCGCGAGATCTCTCACGGCGTATTGCGCCTGGGCAACGGCGAGGCCGTATCCAGGCACGACGATGACCCTTGTTGCGTAGGCCAGCGCGATCGCCGCGTCGTCGGGCGTGGCCCGTCTCACGGGCTGCGTCCCTATGTCGGCTGCCGCAGCGCCACCGCCGAAGCCGGAGAACAGGATGTTGCCGATCGACCGATTCATCGCAACCGACATCTCGATGGTGAGAATCATGCCTGCTGCTCCGACAAGTGCACCACCGACAATGAGGGCTTGATTGCTGACCACGAACCCGGCCATGGCTGCTGCCACGCCCGACAGTGAGTTCAAGAGTGAGATCACGACGGGCATGTCGCCACCACCGATACGCATGACGGCAACGACTCCGAGCACCCCGGCGAGCAGCGCCGAAGCCCAGTAGGCGAGTGGTTCACCCGTTGCGATTCCCGCGACACCGAATCCGACGGTGCCGACCGCAAGCATCGCATTCATCCCGTTGCCACCGGCGCGGATGGGTCGACCGGTGATCATGCCCTGCAGCTTTCCGAAAGCGATGAACGAGCCGGTGAGTGTCACGGCACCGGTGACAAGTGACAGCACGACCGTGACCGCTGTTTCGGTCGCGATGTCGCCACCCGTCGCCACGATCGCCGCGGCCGCGACCAGTGCCGATGCGCCACCCCCGAACCCGTTGAATGCCGCGACCAGCTCCGGCATCGATGTCATCTGGACACGCACGGCGAGCACGGCGCCGATGATCGCACCGGCGACAAGGCCAGACGCGACGATTCCCCACGCCATATGGGTGTCCTCTGCGATGAGATCGACGACGACAACGACCGTCGCCACCAACATCCCGACCGCTGCGAGTTGGTTGCCCCTGCGAGCGGTGCGAGGCGATGTGAGACCCTTCAATCCGAGGATGAAGAGCACGCCCGCACCGAGATAGGCCAGTTCGGTCATTTCGGCGGTCCCGGGATCTTCTTGAACATCTCAAGCATCCGGTCAGTTACGAGGAATCCGCCGACCACGTTGATCGTTGCGAACATCACGGCGAGAAATCCGAGCACACCGGCCACCCAACCGACGCCCGTGGCCGCGGCGATGACCGCTCCGACGATGGTGATGCCCGAAATGGCGTTGGCACCGGACATGAGGGGTGTGTGGAGCGTCGGTGGGACCCGTCTGATGATCTCGAATCCGACAAACGAGGCAAGGACGAACGCAACGATCGACTGGATGAATATGTCGCTCATGGCTGGCGTCCTGATGTGATCATGGGACCGATGACCGGGTCATCGGGGTCGAGGACCTTCTCGCCATCGACGACGACCCGTTTCAGAACCTCGAGGATGTTGCGTGCGTACATGCGTGAGGCATCCGATGCGACCGACGATGCGAGGTCGGTCGGACCGTGGATCAGAACGCCTCCGACATCGACGACCTCGTCGGGTACGGATCCCTCGACGTTGCCCCCTGAACTCGCTGCCATGTCGATGATGATCGACCCCGGTGCCAAGGCGTTGACCATGGCCGCATCCACGAGCACGGGAGCCTTGTGGCCTGGCACCTGTGCCGTGGTGATGACAAGGTCGGAAGCCGCAACTGTTGCCGTGAGGATCCGACGCTGTTCTGCCAGCTCGGTTTCGTCGATGGCCCGGGCGTAGCCGCCCTCGTCCATCGTCATGGTCGGTGCGTCGACGAACGTTGCGCCGAGACTTTCCACCTGTTCCCTGGTCTCCGGGCGGATGTCATACGCAGACACCACGCCACCGAGGCGTTTCGCCGTGGCGATCGCCTGCAGTCCGGCAACCCCGACCCCGAGGACGAGCACCTTGGCGGGGGGAACGGTCCCTGCCGCCGTCACGAGCATGGGGAGGAACTTCGGGAGCTCGTGAGCACCGAGCAGGACCGCGGCATAGCCGGCAGCCGTCGCCTGGGACGAGAGGGCGTCCATCCCCTGGGCGAGCGTGCTTCTCGGTACCTGCTCCATGGCGAGGGCGGTAGCTCCACGATCGACGAATCTCGTGAGGAGCGTCCCGTGGTTGGTGGGGTCGAGCAGGCCGATGACAACCGCGTCGTCTGTGATCGTTCCAAGGTCCGATTCGGTTACCGGCCCGACGGTTGCGAGGATGTCGAGGTCGGCACCCGGGAGGAATCGATCCACGATGGTGGCACCGACGTCGGTGTAGGCATCGTCAGGGAATCCTGCTGCGGAACCGGCGCCGCTCTCGATCAGCACATCGAGTCCGAGGTCGATGAGCGCCGGTACCGATTGTGGTGTCGCTGCGACTCTGCGCTCTGATGGTGCTTGCTCTGATCGGATTCCCAGTTGCATCAGCTTCGACCGTACCGGTGTCGTCAACGCTGTGCGATATCGAGCGCAGACTGGATCTCGTGCCCCGCATCCTCGGTCACTTCTGCGAGGGGAGCGCGCACCGTGCCCGCCGACCGACCGACAAGTGCAGCTGCCAACTTGGTGCCGGGAACCCCGTGGCGTTCGATGATCGAGGTGATCTCTGTCAATCGACCCTGGGAGGCTTCGTTACCGGTCGCGGCATCCAGCACGAGAGGGAATGCGTAATTCGCGCTTGCCGTGATCGCACCGTGGGCACCCTTGTGGTGCGACTCGTACAGGGCACGTGATGCCCCGGCGTACACGATGAATCCGGAGGTGATGGCGTCCTGCATGTCGTCCAGACGGCTCGGGTCGCCTCCGCTGTCCTTGATCCCGACGATGTTGTCATGCAACGACAACGCGCTCACCGTCGCGGTCGGGAGTACGTATCCGGTGACTCTCGGGACGGTATAGAGAAAGACCGGAAGCGATGCGTCATCGGCGATGGACTCGAAGAACCTGCGCACACCGGCATCGTTGTCCCTGACGAGTGTTCCAGGCGTTGCCACGAGGCCAGCATCAGCACCGTTGGTCTCGAATTCCTCGATCTGTTGGAGCGCCTGTCTGACCGACTCGGCATTGACCCCGCACATGATGAACGCATCAGGAGCCGCGGCCCTCGTTGCTTGGACAAGGGTTCGGCGCTCGCCGGGTTCGAGGTACGGACCTTCGCCCGTCGATCCTGCAACGACGAATCCCGTTGCACCTTCGGCGACGAGTTGGGAGACGTTGTGTGCGTGGGCGGTGGGGTCGACCTCACCTCCCGCAGTGAACGGCGTGATGATGGCCGGCATGGCTCTCGGGTACGTGGTCATGCCTCGTAGCTTCCCGACGTTGCATCCCCACCGTGGCCGGTCCAATCCGTGTGGAACCATTCACCACGAGGTCGGTCGATGCGCTCGTAGGTGTGCGCTCCGAAGAAGTCCCGCTGTGCCTGGATGAGGTTCGCCGGACCGCGGGCCGAGCGATATCCGTCGTAGAAGGCCAGTGCCGATGCGTAGGCGGGCACCGGGATCCCGGCAAGGGCTGCCCGTGCGACGGTCCGTCTCCAGCCGGGGAGCGTCTTGTTGATCTCTGCTGCGAAGTAGTCGTCGAGCAGCAGGTTGTGGAGGTCGGGATCTGCCCGGTACGCGTCGGTGATGTTTCCGAGAAACTGTGACCTGATGATGCAACCGGCGCGCCACAGACCCGCTATCAGCCCGGGGTCAAGATCCCATGCGTATTCGTGGCTCGCGGCCGTGATCAGCATGAAGCCCTGGGCGTACGAGACGATCTTCGACCCGTACAGCGCATCGTGCAGGTCGGCGATGACCTGCTCCCGGTCGTCCTCGATGGGGAGAACCTCCCCGCCGAGCACCTCTGACGCCACCAAGCGGTCGGACCACAGGGCGGACACCATCCTGGCGTACACCGACTCGCCGACGAGCGACACAGGGACCGACTCGTCCATGGACGCAATGACGGTCCATTTCCCGGTGCCCTTCTGACCGGCGGCATCGAGGATGAGGTCGACGGTCGCAGTGCCGTCGGTCGTGTGGCCGAGAATGTCCGCCGTGATCTCGATCAGGTATGAGTCAAGCTTGCCGGTGTTCCATGCCCTGAAGTACGGCTGCATGTCACCCGCAGACAGACCGAGTCCGCGCGACATCACGTCATACGCCTCGGCGATGACCTGCATGTCACCGTATTCGATCCCGTTGTGGACCATCTTCACGTAGTGGCCGGAGCCGCCTGGTCCGACCCAGTCGGCGCAGGGTTCGCCGTTGTATCGGGCCGCAATCGACTGGAGAAGCGGTGCGATGACCGGCCAGCCGTCGGGGTTGCCACCAGGCATGATGGACGGGCCATAGCGTGCACCGTCTTCACCACCGGAGATTCCCGCACCGATGAACAGGATCCCGCGACGCCCCAGATCCTGACACCGGCGTTCGCTGTCGGTGAACAGCGAGTTCCCCCCGTCGACGATGATGTCGCCTGCGGACAGAAGTGGCAGCAGCGCCTCGATCTGGTCATCGACGGGATCACCCGCCTTGATCATCACGAGGATCGTCCGAGGTTCGGACAGGAGTCCGACGAATTCCGCAAGGGTGGTCGATCCGGCGATCGACTTGCCGGCCGCGGCACCATCGAGGAATGCCGTCGTCTTGTCGAGCGTGCGGTTGTGGACTGCCACGGTGTGTCCGTGATCTGCGAGGTTCAAAACGAGGTTCTGACCCATGACGGCGAGTCCGATCACGCCGATATCTGCGGTTGTCACGTGCCTTTGCCTCTCGTCGCGCGCCCGGGACAGGCTACCGCTCCACGCGTTCGATCATCCGCCCGAGAGAGCGGCGATGACGGCACCGCCCATGGTTGCCGTGTCGACGACAGGACCACCTCGGCTGATGTCGGCCGTGCGCAGACCATCGTCGAGAACCCGGTCACACGCACGCTCGACGGCGTCGGCTTCCTCCGCCAGACCGAGAGAATGTCGAAGAGCCAATGCTGTGGCGAGAATGGTCGCCAGAGGGTTCGCTTTCCCCGTGCCTGCGATGTCAGGTGCTGAACCGTGGATGGGCTCGTAGAGACCTGGCCCCGATGCCCCGAGGGACGCAGACGGCAGCAGTCCGAGGGACCCAGGCAGCATCGAAGCCTCGTCGGTGAGGATGTCGCCGAACAGGTTCTCGGTGACGACCACATCGAAGTCCCTTGGTCGGGACAACAGATGCATCGCCATGGCGTCCACCAGCACCGTCTCAAGGGTCACGTCGGGGAACTCCTCGGCGATGATCCGGTCCGTCGTCTGGCGCCACAGGCGCGATACAGCAAGGACGTTGGCCTTGTCGACCGACGTCAGCTTCCCGCGTCGCTGCCGGGCAGCCTGCGCCGCCATCCTCACGATCCGCTCGATCTCGTACTCCGAATACGTCATGGCGTTCGACACGGTCTTGCCGTCATCTGAGGTCGACGTTTCCCCGAAGTAGATGCCACCCGTGAGTTCGCGGAAGAACAAGATGTCGACACCCTCGACAAGTTCCCTGCGCAGTGGCGATGCATCGAGCATCTGGGCGTGGGTGCGTACCGGTCTCAGATTGGCGAACAATCCCAGTTCGCGCCTGATGTGGAGCAGTCCGGCTTCTGGTCGCGTCTTTGCGTACGGGTCGTCCCACTTGTATCCGCCCACGGCACCAAGGATGATCGCATCGGAGCGACGCGCAGCTTCAATGGTTGCCTGCGGACACGGGTCTCCGGTCTCATCGATGGCGATACCACCGATCAGGTGCGATGCGAATGAGAAATCGTGTCCGAATCGATCGGCGACCTGGTTGAGCACGCGCTCGGCCTGCTCCACGATCTCGGGTCCGATGCCGTCCCCGGGAAGCAAGGCGAAGTGGGCCTCCACGGTCAGGAACTCTCCACTGCGCCGCGGTCGAACGCCGCCTTGTTCATTGCTGACACCATGGCGCGTGCGGAACCCTCGACGACATCGGTCGACACACCCTGACCGGAGAACGTCGTCGAACCGACCTTGATGATCACGTCCACTTTCGCCATGGCATCGGCGCCCGAGGTGAGTGGGGACACGCGATAGTCCGTCAGCTCGGCGGCGATGCCGTATGCGTCCTGCAGAGCGACGAATGTGGCGTTGACCATGCCATCGCCTTCGGCGCTCACGACGACCTCGTCACCGTCACGGTCGAGCGTCACGGTCGCGACCGGTGGTGTGTGGGAGCCTCCTGCGACATGGAGCGATACGAGCTTCAGTTGGTGCGTAGCGGCTTCCGTCTCCTCGGTAACGATTGCGCGGATGCCCTCCTCGCTGATCTCGCCCTTGCGGTCGGCCAGTTGCTTGAATCGTTCGAACGACCGCTGGAAGTCGTCGTCCTCGAGCTGGATCCCCATCCGTGTGAGGGCGTCTGCGAAAGCTGCCCGCCCCGAGTGCTTGCCCAGAACGAGGACGGATGCGTGTCCGATCGACTTCGGATCCATGATCTCGTAGGTCTCGCGGTTCCTGAGGACACCGTGCTGGTGGATGCCCGATTCGTGTGCAAAGGCGTTCTTGCCGACGACCGCCTTGTTGTACTGGATCGGGTACCCGGTGAGACTCGAAACAAGCCTCGACGTCTCGAAGATCTCGCGGGTGTCCGCACCGATTTCGACGTCGAAGTGATCGGCTCTCGTCGTGAGGGCCATGATGACCTCTTCGGTCGAGGTGTTGCCTGCGCGTTCTCCGATCCCGTTGATGGCACCCTCAATCTGTCTCGCGCCTGCATGGATGGCCGACAACGAGTTGGCGACAGCCAGGCCGAGGTCGTTGTGACAGTGGGTCGAGATGACAACGTCCTCATTGCCGCCACGGACATCGTCGTAGACGAGTCGCAGGAGTTCGACGAAGTCCTCCGGCATCGCGAATCCGACCGTGTCAGGGATGTTGATCGTCGTCGCACCCGCTGCCACCGCTGCCCGACACACCTCCACGATGAACGCAGGGTCAGACCGAGTGGCGTCCTGGGGAGAGAACTCGACATCGTCCATGTATGTCTTTGCCCTCGTGACGCTTTCCTTCACCGCCTTGAGCACCTCGTCGGGCGTCATCCTCAGCATCTGCTCCATGTGGATGGGGGATGTCGAGATGAACACGTGGATGCGCTTCGAGTCCGCCGTCTTGAGAGCGTCTGCCGCTTGGTCGATGTCGTCGGGATGGGTTCTTGCGAGGCTGGCAATCGTCGGTCCCGTTACCTCGGCAGCGATTCTTGAGACTGCCGCGAAGTCGCCGGGGCTCGAGGCGGCAAACCCCGCCTCGATGACGTCCACCTTCAGCTTTGCCAGTTGCCGCGCTATGGCGACCTTGTCGTCCGGCGAGAGTGCGATACCGGGTGCCTGCTCCCCGTCACGGAGCGTCGTGTCGAAAATGATCAGTTTGTCCTGCATGGTGTGTTCTCCTTGATTGTCGTGCGGCGCTATCGGATGCCGGTCGGATGGACCGGCCCGATAAGTCGCAGACCGACGAGGAGACCGCGTACGCAGGGTTCGGTGATGCTCATGTGTCGTCTTCGGGTGTCTTGGGGAGCATGAAGGTCATCATGTCCCTGAGCTCGCGACCCGTCTTCTCGACGGGATGCTCGGCGATCGCTCGACGCGCTGCGGTGAGGCGGGGCGAACCGGCACGGTATTCGGCCATCCATTCCCGTGCGAATTCACCTGTCTGGATCTCGGCGAGGATCTCGCGCATCGTTGCCCGCGTGTCGTCGGTGACGATCCTCGGTCCGCGTGAGATGTCACCGTATTCGGCCGTGTCGGACACGGAGTGGCGCATCCATTCGATGCCGCCCTCCCACAGGAGGTCGACGATGAGTTTGAGTTCGTGGAGCACCTCGAAGTACGCCATCTCGGGTTCGTATCCGCCCTCGGTGAGGGTTTCGAATGCGCACTGGATGAGTGCGTCCACGCCGCCACACAGGATCACCTGCTCACCGAACAGATCGGTCTCGGTCTCGTCCTTGAATGTGGTCTCGATCACGCCCCCGCGTGTGCCGCCGATCGCGTGCGCATACGAGAGTGCGAGTGCGAGGGCGTCGCCGGTCGCATCCTGGTGGACGGCGACGAGTGTCGGGACCCCGGAACCCTCGACGAATTGGCGTCGGACCAGATGACCGGGCCCCTTCGGGGCAACCATGGCGACATCGACGTCTGGCGGTGGTGAGATGAACCCGAAGTTGATCGAGAATCCGTGGGCGAAGAACAGTGCGTCGCCCGGGTTGAGGCGGGGGGCGATCACCGACTCGTACACCTCGGGTTGCACCTGGTCGGGGACCAGCATCATGATCACGTCTGCCCAGTCCGCGGCTGCCTCGGGATCGACGACCTTGAGACCGGCATCGGATGCCGTGCGGACCCGCCGCGAGCCCTCCCTGAGACCGACCACGACATCGACCCCCGACTCCTTGAGGTTGAGAGCATGGGCGTGACCCTGGCTCCCGAACCCGATCACCGCGACCTTGCGCCGTGTGATCAGACCGGGGTCGGCATCGGCCTCGTAGTACATCTTTGCCATCTGTTCATGCTCCTTGGGGTCTAGGCAGACCGTTTCTGTTTGTTGGTTGCGGACTTGGTGTCCTTGGCAAGGGCGATCCGCCCGGACTTGACGAGGCTGATGACGCCGTACGTCCTCATGATCTCGTGGAAGTCTGCAAGTCTGCCCGGTTCCCCGACCACCTCGAACGTGATGGACGACGCACCGACATCGACGGCGTCCGCGTGGAAGACGTTTGCGGCTTCGAGGATCTCGGACCGTTTGGTCGGTTCGGCGTTGACGCGGATCAGCATCACCTCACGTTCGATCGCCTCCCCTGGGACGTGCTCGGTGACCTTCAGCGTGTGCACGAGCTTGTACAGCTGTTTGATGACCTGTTCCATCTCGGGCCCGTCGACGACGACCGTCATCTGTGATCGTGTCGGATCCTGTGTCGGTCCGACCGCGAGCGAGTGGATGTTGAATCCCCGACGGGCGAACATGGATGCCACTCTGGCGAGGACGCCCGGCTTGTTCTCGACGGTTACCGATATGACATGACTCATGCCAGGTCCTGCGGTCCCATGAGGATCTCGTCGTTGCTTCCGCCCGCCCTGATCATGGGGAACACCATTGCATCGGGGTCGCACCGGAACTCCATGACAACCGGTCGATCGTTCACGGCGAGTCCCTTCTCGATCGTCGGGATCACATCGGCGGGATTCTCCGCGCGCAGACCGACGCATCCCATCGCTTCTGCGAGCAGGACCACATCGGGGATCGTGAACGAAAGCTCGGTTGCCGAGTAGCGATCGTTGTAGAAGAGTTTCTGCCACTGTCGGACCATGCCGAGGTTGGCGTTGTTCATGACGGCGATCTTCACGGGGATCTTCTCGATGGCGGCCGTGATCAACTCCTGGAATGTCATCTGGAAACACCCATCGCCGTCGATGGCTATCACGGTCTCATCCGGCATGCCTGCCTGGGCGCCGATGGCCGCAGGGACGGCGTACCCCATGGTTCCGAGACCACCGGAGTTGATCCATGTGTTCGGACGTTCGAACCCCCAGAACTGGGAGGCCCACATCTGGTGCTGTCCCACCCCGGCGACCACGATGGCGTCGCCACCCGTGAGCTTGTGGATCTGGTCGATCACATACTGCTGCTGGATCGGACCGTCGGGGTCCTGGTCGTAGGCGAGGGGGAAGTCCTCCTGCCATTTCCTGATCGTTGCAAACCATTCCGCCCGTTCAGGTGCGGGTGAATCACCGAGTTTCTTTGTCGCTCGCTCGATGAGTTGCGACAGGACCGTCTTTGCATCACCGACGATCGGGACGTCGACCGCCCGGATCTTGCCGATTTCGGCGGGGTCGACGTCAACGTGGATGATCTTTGCCTCGGGTGCGAAGAACTTCGGGTCGCCCGTGACGCGGTCGTCGAACCTGGCACCGATGTTGATGAGAAGGTCGGACTTCTGCATGGCTGTCGACGCCGTGTAGCACCCGTGCATGCCAGGCATCCCGAGTGCGAGTTCGTGCGAATCGGGGATCACGCCCCTTGCCATCAAGGTCGTGATGGTCGGCAGGTTCATCAGTTCTGCGAACGCAACGACTTGCTCGGACGCTCCCGACCGGATCGTTCCCCCACCCGTGTAGAGCACCGGTCGCTCGGATTCCAGAATCATGTCGATCGCCGCTGCCACCTGGTTCGGGTGACCCTTGACCGATGGCTTGTAGCCGGGCAGGTCGATGCTCTTGATCCCTGTGAATACCGCCTCGCCTGCAAGGGCGTCCTTCGTGATGTCGACGAGCACCGGCCCCGGTCGCCCGGTGGCCGCCAGGTGGAAGGCTTCGTGGACAGCCGGTGCGATCTCGCTCGTCTGGGTGACGAGTGAGTTGTGCTTTGTGACCGGCATCGAGATTCCCCATGTGTGGGCTTCCTGGAACGCGTCGAGACCGATGGACGTGGAGGCAACCTGCGCGGTGATAGCGACGACAGGGATCGAGTCCATGAACGCATCGGCAAGAGGGGTGATGAGGTTCGTTACGCCGGGACCTGAGGTGGCGAACGTGACGCCGACCCTGCCCGTGGCGTGGGCGTAGCCGGACGCCATGTGGCCGCCTCCCTGTTCGTGGCGGACGAGGATGTGGCGGATAGGACTGTCGTAGAGCGAGTCGTATGCCTGGAGGATTGCGCCTCCCGGCAGACCGAACACGGTTTCGACACCCTCGAGCTCGAGGGCTCGCATCAGGATTTCTGCACCTGTCATGGTTTCCATTGCGGCTCCGGATAGAAGAAAACCCCCCGGGACACGGAGGGTTGGGCGCACCGGGTATGTCGGATACGCCTACGTCAAGATAAGTACGAGTGTTTGGTGAATGTTCATTTGTTTGACACCGTATTTGTCGGTGTGGTATGCGAGTATGGCACGGTCACGTTGCATGTCAAGATTACGCAACATCCGAACCGTCCAGAGGAGCACACCGTGGCCGACGCGAAGCGAAATCGGGTTCTCGCGAACGTCGTACGCGTCGGCCGTCAGGAGCTCGCCGATCGGGAGCCGGCCGACATCCCGCACAAGCTGCGAGCGGTGGCACGGTCGACGGGACGAGGGTTGCCGATGCCGCTCCAGCAGACGCTGCTCACGTTCATCGAGACCGACGAGGAGTTCAGGGCATCGGTGGAGGCGAGGTTCGAACGGTCGTCCGTCGACGATGCGATAGCCACAGCCTTCCTGGCCGATCCCGACGAGGCGCGAGCGCTCATCGACGCCCGACTCGCGAGCGACGATGCCGAACGTCTGCGGTCCGAGAGCGAGGCGGCTCGGGCCGCGACAGCGGACCTCGAGGGGAAGCTGTCGGTGGCGAGGGAGCGGATCGAAGAGATGCGCGTCGAGCATGAACGGAAGCTGGACGACCAAGCCGCAGCTGCCAAACGGGCGCGTCAAGGGCTTGAGGCGAGGTTGTCGGAATCTGTGCGTGAGGTGGCCCGTCTCACCAGCGAGAACGATGACCTGAACGATCAGGTCGCCTCGCTCGCCGCAACAGTGGCTGAGCTGCGCGACCGCCTCGCCAGGAGGGACGAGAGGACGCAGCGTCAGATCGAAGCATCGACGCGTGACGGGGCCGACGGAGTCAACCAATCGCTCCCGTCCGATCCTGTTGCGTTGGCTGCCATGCTCGACGACCTTGAGCGACAGCTCCACTTCTACCGGGAATCGGTCACCGGCTCAGTCGAAGCCGAAACGCAGGATCAGCCGTTCCGTCTCCCGTTCGGATTGTCGTCCGAGTCGCCTGAGGCTCTCGCAGCCGTGCTCGACCAGCGGCCGGACTCGATCGTCGTCGACGGCTACAACGTTGCGGGCGCTGTGTCCGGTGCCTCAGTGGGCAAACGCCCGGGCAGGAATGATGCGGTTGCGAGGGCAGATGCGCTGAAACGTGCCTCTCCCGGATCCGAGGTGATTGTCTTTTTCGACGCATCCGATGTCGCAGGGCGGGACGGATACAGCACCCCGGACGGGGTGGTCGTCGAATTCGAGCCGACGACCACGGCTGACGATGCGATCGTCGAATTCGTCCATGCAGGGTCCGATCGTTGTCTCGTGATCACGAACGACAGGGAACTCCAGGATCGAAGTGCGCGGGAGGGCTGCATCGTCGTGTTCTCCACAGCATTGATTTCGTGGACCGAACACCTAAACGGAAGGGCGGTTTGAGCCGATAGGGAACGGAGCTACCGAAGGCCATGTCCGTGGCAACCACCCTTCAGCGGAAGACCCCCAGACTCGATGAACGACAGGAGCCGGTTCGCACCGGTGTCCTTGTGCGTTGGCATCAACTTCGTCGCGACATTGCAATAGCGTCGAGCGTTGTCGCGTTTGTCTGCGCTGCCGCGTTTGCGTGGCCGGCGATGGTCCTCGCCGGTATCGTGACGCTCGGGCTGGTTGCCGACGCGATCATCGCGCTCGCCAACGGCCGGTCTCGTTTTGCCCCGACGCTTCTTCTCGACATCACCGCCTCTGGGTTCGTCCTTGCCCTTGTCGGCGTACCCCCGATCGCGATCGCGACCGCGACCTCGTACTTCGTGGTTCTTGTGGCCGTTTTGGGCACATCGGCGAGGACCTGGCCCCTCGCTGCGTATGCGATCGTGGTCGGACTGCTCGCCAGTGCCGCACCGTGGATCCTCGATACGCCGACGCCCCCGCGCGAACGGGTGATCGCCGCAGGCATCGCGGTGGTCGGTGTGTTCTCGGTCGCGATCATGATCGTCATCACACGGTTTGCGTCCCTCACACGGGGCAGGCTCGGCGAGGAGGAGCAACGGGCACGAGTCTCGGAAGCTGTCTCGCGTGCCTCCCGCGCTCTTGTGGCCCAGGACGACCCTCGGGCACTCGCAGTGGCAGCTGACGCGATCAGGGCAGCCATCGGCGTGGACACGGTGTTCGTCGAGCGCAACGTCATCGAGGATCGATCCGAGCTCGTTGCGGTCGTCGTCGAGACCAGCACGGGGATGGCAACGATCAACGAGGTTTTCTCACCCGGTGGACGCACCCATTGGAGTGGATTCGACGGTGCCAGGGCGCATCTCGAAGGAGGAGCTCCGTTCTTCTTCCGCATCGAGGAGTCGGCGGGGACGAATCACGACCGAACGGGCGAAGGTGGCGCACATTCCGAAGTCAACGTCCCCATCGTGTTGGGTGGCAAATGGGTCGGCGTCATCGGCGCAGCGGATGGGGAGATCGGGCGACGGTGGAGCTCCGACGATCTCGGTCTGCTGCGGACTTTTGCCGACCTGACGTCGGCGTTCTGGCAACGGGTCGAGGACCTCCGCGTGCGGGACTCCCTGATCGGGTCGCTCGATGGGCGACTCCGTTACGAGGAGGCACTTGCGGCGTCATCGAAGTCGCTTCTCGGAGGTACCGGCGTCGGCGTGGACAGTGCGCTCGATGCCGCTGGTGTGGCCGCGAAGGTCGACGAGGTCTTCGTGACGCGGACCTTCAGGCTTGACGACGGATCACCTGCGTCCGAAATCATCGCGAACTGGGTCCAACCCGGCTTGGTCCCGACGCGGCCGACCGGGCAGGTGACGGCGTACAGCGACATGCCCGAGGTACTCGGTGCCGTGCACAAAGGGTCCTTGGCAAGGACGACCACCGGACCATACGACGAGATGGCTGTCGGGATCGAGGTGGGTGACGGCTGGTTCGGCACGGTGGGGTTCCTGAGAAAGCACTCGACCAGGGCGTGGTCCAAGCGTGACGCCGCGTTCCTACGGACGATTGCCGACATTCTCGGCGCGTACTACGAGCGTGCGCAGAACCGGCGACACCTCGAGGCACTCATCTTGTCGAAGGACCAACTCATTGCTTCGGTGAGCCATGAACTGAGGACACCGCTCACGGCCGTTGTCGGTCTTGCCGAGGAACTTGGCAGCGATGACGGCTTCATCGATGAGGAGGAACGGCGACAGCTCATCTCGGTGATTGCCCAAGAGAGCCGTGAAATGGCCGATCTCGTCGATGACCTGCTCATTGCGGCGAGATCCGAGGACGGTCAGGTGCTCGTGTTCCCCGAAAGGACCGACCTGTCCCTCCTTGCGGGGAACGTCGCGGGCCGGTTGTCCGTTCCGTCTGGCGTCTCGGTGTCCGTCGATGACACACCGTCTGCCGTGTTCGCCGATCCCGTGCGGATCCGCCAGATCATCCGCAATCTGTTGACCAACGCGATCCGTTATGGGGGCACGACGGTCAAGGTTTCGTTCGGGTCTGGCGAAGGTTCGTCGTACGTCGATGTGTTCGACGACGGTCCCGGCATTCCCGACCACGATCTTGAGGCGATCTTCGAGCCCTACGGTCGAGCGACCGCGTCAAGCGTCGTGCCCGGCTCCGTCGGGCTTGGGCTGACGTTGTCCAAGCGTCTTGCCGAATTGATGGGCGGATCATTGTCGTATGTCCCGTCGCAGGGCTGCACGTTCAGATTGAGCCTCCCTGCAACCGACAACGCAGCGGAAGATCCTGCCTAGCCGTTCAGTTCGGCGATGGTGCGCAGTGTCGTGACGTCCGTCGTTCCGACGATCAGCGTCGACACGCCAGCTTCGCGCCACGCTTCGAGTCGGTCCCCGATTCGTTCCTTGGGTCCGACCAGACAGACCTCATCGACCAAGGCGTCGGGAACCGCCATCGTGGCCTCCATCTTCTTGCCTTCGAGGTACAGGGTCTGGATCTTGACGGCAGCGTCCTCGTAGCCGTACCGGTGGGCCAGATCGTTGTAGAAGTTCCGACCTTTCGAACCCATGCCTCCGATATAGAGGGCAAGGGTCGGCTTCATCTGGAGCCTCCCCGCGTCGACGTCGTCCGTGACGAGGGCAGCGACGGTCGGTGCGATGTCGAATGTCGTCGCCTTGTCGGGGTCACCTGACGCTGCGAAACCTTCCTTGAGCCCGGGTTCGTACACCTCCCGGGTGCGCTCGGGGGAGAAGAAGACGGGGAGCCAGCCGTCCGCAATCTCGGCCGACAGTGTGACGTTCTTCGGTCCGATCGCCGCGAGGTAGATCGGGATGTTCGGATTCTTGGGTCGGTTCATGAGTTTGAGGGGTTTGCCGAGTCCGGAGGCGCCGGGTCCGATGTAGGGGAGCTGGTAGTACTCCCCGTCGTAGGTGACCGGTTCCTTGCGATCGAGCATCGAACGGAGGATCTCGATGTACTCCCGTGTGACTCCGAGTGGTTTCCCGTACGGTCGACCATGCCACCCCTCGACGACCTGGGGACCCGACACCCCGAGCCCGAGCAACATCCGTCCGTTCGACATTCTGTCGAGCGACGATGCGGTCATGGCCGTCATGGCGGGTGTCCGGGCGGGCATCTGCATCACACCGGTCCCGAGTTTGATCCGTTGTGTCTTGGCCGCAATGTACGCAAGGGGAGTGATGGCGTCAGATCCATACGCCTCGGCGGTCCACACGCTGTCGTACCCGAGCCGCTCCGCCTCCTCGACAAGCATGAAGTTGTCAGCGACCGCAGTCGCAAAGAGCCCGAGATTGAGACCGAGGAGCATGAGCCACAGAATAGCTTTCAGCCTTCAGCTTTCAGCTCTCGGTATTCGCTATTCGGTATTCCGTATTCGCTCCCGTGGATCGTGGATCTTGAATCTTGAATCTTGCCCTGCCCCATTTGTGTCATAGCCGGGCGATACGTTGGGGGGAGAAAGGGAGGCAACGGATGATCATTGATTGCGACACTTGCGATATGCGCTCGACACGTGCGTGTGACGACTGCATCGTGACGGCGCTTCTGGGTGACCATGGGATTCTGGAGCTCGCAGACGAGGAGAAGGCGGCGATCGACGAGATGAGCCGGGTCGGTCTGGTATCGCCGCTCCGTCTGAGACTCAAAGGCGAGCAAGATCCAAGATCGGATAGGCAAGTACAAAGCCGAAAGTAGCAAGTACACAGCCAGAACTCTCGCGTCCTCCCGACTCTTCGCGTCCCCCCTTCAGGGGGGACGGCAGACGAGCGTCAGCGAGGATGCAGGGGGGCGCGGGAGCCTGCGACCACGAAGTCGATCCACACCTGAACAGTTATCAGTTCACAGCCTTCAGTTTTCAGTTATCAGTTCAAAGTTGACAGTTCTGTTCAGAGGACAGATGACTGATGACAGAGGACAGTCGCCCCGGATGGGACCATCGACGATGTGTCTGGCTCGGTTCGTTAGGGAGCGAGCGCAGCGAGCGTCTCGGTACGTATCGGGGTTCGGACACCGGTCGGCGGAACGCGTTCGCGATCGTTCGGTCGTCCGACCTTCTCCCGCTGCTCGCAGGCTCGCATGCCCCCCTGGCTCGCAAGC
>CAZDIQ010000032.1:0-1204 GCA_964505525.1 uncultured Acidimicrobiaceae bacterium
GAGCTGTACATCGTCAGTTTCTCGGGCACCGTCCACAAGATCGTCAGGGCGCCCGGCTGAGACAACCCGCCGAAACGGCATCTGAGACCACGCGAGTCTGCTTGAGTGTGCCAGATGAGTTATCGAATTCTTCCCTCGGCGCGGGCACACCCGTGGCATGGTGTCCACCCAGGCCCGAAGCCGCCACGTCTCGTGACGGCATACATCGAGATCACCCCACGCGACGTCGTCAAGTACGAACTCGACAAGGTGTCTGGTCTGCTCAAGGTCGACCGGCCCCAGCAGACGAGCAGCTCACCCCCGACCCTGTACGGACTCGTCCCGCAGACCTATTGCGGGCCTGCAGTCGCGGCGTTGAGCCCCGAGACCGACATCGCCGACGGTGACCCGCTCGACATCTGTGTCTTCTCAGAACGGCCGATCGACAGGGCGGACATCGTGTTGCCTGCACGGGTCATCGGCGGACTCAGGATGATCGACGGGGGAGAGGCAGACGACAAGATCGTCGCGGTCCTTGCGAACGACCGTACCTACGAGGACGCCGAGACGCTGGCCGACCTCCCGACACACATGATCGATCGGCTCGAGCACTACTTCCTCACCTACAAGATGATCCCGGGGTCCACCACGACCGTGCTCATCCAGGAGCGCTACGAAGCCGACCACGCCCACAAGGTGGTCGAGGCTGCCATCGCCGACTACAAGACCGAGATAGTGGGCATCAATGACTGAGGGGACCCGCAAGGTTGCCGTCGTGGCGATCGGGCTGATCCTGTTGGTCTCGGTCATCGGGGGGATGTTCCTCTATTAGCGACGCACCGACACCCATCCCCCACGAGGAGATCCGCAGCAGCGGGGCCCTGAAGTGGTCCCGATACGACAAGGATGTCATCGCCGTGTGGGTTGCCGAGATGGACTACGGGCTGGCCCCCTCCGTCTCGGGCGCCCTCCACGATGCCGTCGACAAGGGTCTGACGGGTTACCCGTCCGAGGTGATCGAACGCAGGACCGTCGAGGCCGCTGTCGGATTCTGGCACGACCGATTCGGGTGGTCGGTCGACCCCACATGGGTGGCCCACGCGCCCGATGTGATGACGGGTCTTGGTCGGGCGGTGGAGCATCTGACGCGCGAGGGCTCACCGGTCGTCGTGCCTTCTCCGGTCTACTACCCGTTCTACGGCAGGATCCGCGGTGTCGGCCGGGA
>CAZDIQ010000032.1:1304-6339 GCA_964505525.1 uncultured Acidimicrobiaceae bacterium
TGCCTTCTCCGGTCTACTACCCGTTCTACGGCAGGATCCGCGGTGTCGGCCGGGATGTGCTCGAGGTCCCGAGCCATGTCGATGCGTCGGGCAGGTTCACGTTCGATGTCGACGGTATCGACCGGGCGCTCGCCGCCGGTGCGGGATCCATAGCCCTGTGCAACCCATGGAATCCGACCGGTCGCGTGCTCAACGCCACCGAGTTGGGCGACATCGTCGAACTCGCCAAGGCACACGATGCGCTGATCATCTCGGATGAGATCCATTCGCCGATCGTGTACGAGGGCGCGGCGCACATTCCGATCGCCACGCTCGATCCTGATCGGGTCGTCACCGTCGCAGCCGCTTCCAAAGCGTGGAATCTGCCCGGTCTCAAATGCGCACAGGTAATCCTGACAAACGAGCGTCATCGCGAGACATGGACATCAGCGTTCACACCGGAGAAGGTCGGTGTCGGGACCCTCGGGCTCGTGGCGACCGCCGCGGCATACAGCGAAGGTGTCGATTGGTTCGACGGTGTTCTCCGCGACCTCGGCGCATCTCGTAACCACCTTGTTTCCGACCTCGCCGAGCGCCTGCCAGAGGCACGAGTCTCGGTTCCGGAGGGTACGTACCTGGCATGGGTCGACATGAGTGCCTACGGAATGACAGACCCTGCTGCAGAACTCCTCGAACGAGCACGGGTCGCCGTCACGTCGGGAAAACCGTTCGGGTCCGAGGCATCCCAGTCGATCCGGATCAATTTCGCGACCTCGCGTACCGTGCTCAGCGACATGGTCGACCGCATCGCGTCCGCCGTCACAGGGTGAATCGGCCTCCGATCAACGCCCCATGACCCGATGGATTGACCCCCACGACCGCATGGGTACCATTGTGCGCCTAGCCCCTCGGGGCACAGGAAGCCAACGGGCCGGTACATCATGACGTGGACACCAGACAGCTGGCGTACAAAGACAGCACAACAGCAGCCGACATACCCCGATCCTGACGAACTCAGGAGGGTCGAGAAGGAACTTGCGGGTTCGCCCCCGCTCGTTTTCGCCGGTGAAGCGCGGAACCTCCGCGAACAACTGCGCAAGGTCGCCCGCGGCGAGGCATTCCTGCTCCAGGGGGGCGACTGTGCGGAATCGTTCGCCGAATTCCACGTCGATACGATCCGTGACACTTTCAAGGTCATGCTGCAGATGTCCGTCGTCCTCACCTACGGCGCATCGCTCCCCGTCGTCAAGGTCGGCCGCATGGCGGGTCAGTTCGCAAAACCGAGGTCCTCAGAGCTCGAAACACAGGGGGAGGTGTCCCTTCCGAGCTACCGGGGTGACATCATCAACGGCATCGGATTCGACGCGGAATCGAGGGTTCCCGATCCGAACCGACTCCTTCGGGCGTACAACCAGTCGGCGCTGACCCTCAACCTCCTGCGGGCGTTCGCCCAGGGGGGCATGGCGAATCTCGAGCAGGTCCACCGGTGGAATCTCGAATTCATCAAGGACACGGATCAGGCTGAACGCTACGAATCCCTTGCCGGGGACCTCGACGAGACCCTCGGGTTCATGCGAGCCATCGGTCTCACAGCCGACACCGTGCACCAGCTCCGTGAAACAGCCTTCTACACGAGCCACGAGGCGCTTCTCCCCGGATACGAGGAGGCGCTCACCCGCATCGATTCGCTGACGGGGCTGCCCTACGCGTGCTCGGCACACATGCTGTGGATCGGTGACCGCACCCGCCAGATCGACGGTGCGCACGTCGAACTTCTGCGTGGTGTCGAGAACCCGATCGGTCTCAAGTGCGGGCCGTCGCTGACCCCGGACGAACTGATCCGGCTCATTGCAGTCCTTGACCCCGATAACGACCCCGGCCGGCTCACGCTCATCACGCGCCACGGGGCCGATGCGATTGGCGATCATCTTCCTTCGCTCATTGAGGCTGTGGAGAAGGAGGGCATCGAGGTCGTGTGGTCGTGTGACCCGATGCATGGCAACACGATGGTTTCGGCCAACGGGTACAAGACCCGTCCCTTCGAGCGCATCGTGTCGGAAGTGGAGCAGTTCTTCGACATCCACCGCTCGTACGGCACCCACGCAGGCGGTGTCCATTTCGAGATGACCGGTCAGAACGTCACCGAATGCACCGGTGGGTCGATCCAGATCGAGGAGGCGAATCTTGCCGATCGCTACCACACGCATTGTGATCCGCGACTCAACGCCAGCCAGGCCCTCGAATTCGCGTTCATCCTCGCCGATCAACTGAAGCAGTCGAAGGCGTCGCCCACCACGTAGCCGACGATTGAAGGTCCGACTAGACGAGGATCGGCAGGGTCAGCTCGATCACGATCCCCGAGACGAGAATGAACACGCCGAACCCGAGGGCGATCATCCGGTTCCTGCGTTTGATCAGCTTGGAACTCACGCCTGCGAAGAACAACACTGATGCGAAGAGCACCATGGTGAGCACGTAGTTGTCGCTGTTCTGATTGGCGGTCTGCCCGTCGGCGGCCTCTTGGTCGGCAACCGCGGACAGCCGAACCGCTTCCACATGGTCCTGGACGACATACTCCGGCATGGCGAATGGTGACGCTGGTGCGTCTGGGTTGGTCAACGGGTTGGTGGCAATCCACGCATCGACCGCAGGGACAAACTCGGGTCGGAACCGTTGGAACAGGAATCCCGATGTCGTCCGTGGGGTCGGGACATACTCGTCGCCCGGTTGGAACGTGATAGACCCGTCCTTGATCTCGGCGTTGAAGGCCGCAACCCAATCGATGAACATCGCAACATCGATCTGGGTCTTCTGTCCTCCGATGACGTCGTACCGCATCGATTCGGTCCGCGCAGCGCCCGCTTGGGAGAAATTGATGGATTGCTCGCCGCTCCACTTGCCCGATTGGAACGCGGACCAGGCGGTGAGGATGGTCGCGATCGCGAGGATGATCGTTGCGACCAGTTCGATGCGATCCGCTCCGAAGAATCCGCTATCAGGGTGTGTGGCGTCTGGCATGGCGATAGCGTAGAAGTGCTCGTGGAACCAAGTGGTCGGTCCCGCGCTTCAGTCCTTGATGCCGAAGGAGGCTGTTGCACCGAGATGCTGTTCGAGCACCGACCACACGGATCGACGGGCGAGCTGCCTGTGCATCGAGCGCAACGTTGCGATGAATGTCGGGACCGCTGCCGCGGCGGACATCGGATTGGGGCGGGCTTCGTCGAGGACGATGTCGTTGGGGCGGAGCACGAGGATGTCCGTCTCGGGCCAGTGTTGCTTGACCATGGCGAGTTCTGCGGACAACGCCTTGCGTCCGACCCGGTCGAAGACGTCCTCGTACATGCGTCCGCGTGATCGGGGCGCGGTCGCGGCGAACGGCGCCACGACGATGATGAGGTCGAGGGGTTCTGGATGGGCAAGGACGAGATCGAGCGATGTCCCCGAGGCCATGCCACCGTCCGCGTACCATCGATCGCCGAGCTTCACAGGCTCATAGACGAACGGGACCGCCGACGATGCTGCGACTGCTTCACAGAGCGTCACGTCGGGTGCGTCCTCGGTCCCGAAGGTGACACGCTGTTTGGTTCCGAGGTCGAATGCGACAAGAGCGGTCGGACGGCTCGGCCATCCGTCAGCCAACGGACCCACACAATCGTGGACCCACCGACGCAAACCGTCGGTTCGGAAGATTCCCGGGCTCCCGAGAGCCGCATGCAGACTCGGCCGTCGTATTGCGGGCACAAGGCCTCGGCGCACCCAGCGGATCCCTCCTCGAGGGGCGCCTCGCGTGTAGAGGTACGAGCTGAGATATTCGCGGATCTCGTCAGCTGATTCGCCGGTGCCCGTGAACGTCTGGAGGTTGAGAGCGTCGCCACGCACCATGGCGCCGACGAACGCACCCGACGACGTGCCGATCAGCACCTCGCTGTCGTTGGGGTCCCATCCGGTTGCCATCTGCAACGACAACAGCGCGCCGAAATGGAACGCGGCACCGGTGATTCCACCACCACCCAACACAAGTCCTACCTGAGTCACGAGCGTGAGCATATCGCCAACCACTGCAACGGCGCGGCACGTTGAGGACCTATCGTGGCTGTATGGACCTTCCAGAACCCATCCGTGCGTTCCTGCATCGGCTCGAGATGACCGACGGATATGCGCCTCTGAGCGACGCGAAGCTCGTCGCCATGGGCAGCGCGGATCGGTATGTGACGGTGGACGAGGACGGGTCGATCGTGGCTGTTGGAGCCGCTGCGGACCATCGTCAGCCGTCTGGGGAGTCGCGTTGGAGTGTCGAGACCGCAACCGACCCTTCCATGCGGTTCGCCGAGTTCGAGGAGGTCGTGTTGACCGAAGCGCTGTCGCTCGTACCCCGCGGAAGCCGACCGACGGTGTGGAGCCGGCGTGCAAGCCTCGACACCGCCCTCGGTCGCAAGGGATTCACACCCCACCGTTCGCTCGCCTACATGGAGGTCGCGCTTCCGATCGGGCTCTCATCGGAAATCGCAACGGTCCCGATGGTGGCTGGGGATGAGGGAACGCTGCTGGCGATCAATGCGGCGGCCTTCGCAGGACATCCCGAGGCTGCATCTCTCGACCACGACGAGCTCGGCCAACTCATGGACGAGGATTGGTTCGACCGCGAGGGCGTGCGATTCCACGAATCGGAAGCGGGAGTCGTGGACGCATTCTGCTGGACCAGGGTCCATCCAGGGGGAGTGGGCGAGATCTATCGCATCGGCGTCGGCCCGCAAGCCCGTGGTCAGGGTCTCGGCCGTGCCATGGTGATCGCAGGGTTCGACTACCTCGCGCAACGGTGCGGCTGTCGGCGTGGGATGTTGTGGGTCGACGAAGCCAACGAGGCTGCCATGGCGACGTACACGTCACTCGGCATGGTCACGATTGCACGGAACAGGGAGTTCAGGAGAGGATCAGCCGGCTGATCGGCACCAGCACCATCGTGCGAGGTTCTGTCCAGAAACGCGGTCACATCGATTCCGTGCGGAAATACCGTGGATTTTCGCGGGCTCTGCCAACATTGCTTCACCCTATGGAG
>CAZDIQ010000032.1:6439-19331 GCA_964505525.1 uncultured Acidimicrobiaceae bacterium
GCGGAAATACCGTGGATTTTCGCGGGCTCTGCCAACATTGCTTCACCCTATGGAGGAGAGCGAGATGTTGGAGATCGTCCTCGCGGCAGTTTTCGTCACCATGGCGATCCTGACCGTAGGCACCAAGACCATCCCATCGGCTGGCGCGTCGCACGAATCCCACCTTGCCGCCATCGGCGACGGGAGCGATCTGCCGTGCCCGTGGTGTCGCGCACAGACGACGGCTGGCGATGCGCATTGCCCATCGTGCGGGCATCGATTCGGCTAGGACACGCCCAAGCAGCCATAGCTGCTCCGCACCGACGGGTTCAGCTGCCGATTGCTCCCAGGACCGCCCGGTTGAACTCCGGCACCAGGTTCGCAGGGATTGACGTCGGTCGAGCTGACAGTTGACGTTCGGCCAGATGCACAAGCGTCTGGGCTGCGTGATACACGATCCAACGATCGAGCTGATCCGGTTCCATCGAGCGCCCATAGCCCTTGAGGACTGCCTGTGAGGCAACCGGTCCTGCGTGCAGACCGATGTTCCACACCGTCTTCGACAGGTCCCACTCCGGTGGAGCCGGGGTCGACCATTCCCACGTGATCAGCGTCACATCACCTGCATCGTTGACGACGAACTTCTTTGCGACGGGGTTCGTGTGGCTGACAACAGGAGCGCCGGCGCGTGGTGCCGGGACCTTCTGTGCCGCAGCAACCAGTTCTGCCTCGACCCCGACCCGGGCCCGGTACCGGTCAAGGCGGCGCAAAGTCGATTTCAGATCGACCGCTACCCAATCCTGATCGATGCCGCGCGACAGGTTCGAGAATTCGTCGGGTTGGGAGTGGTGGAGATTGGCGAGGATCTCACCCGCCTTCTCGGCGAGTCCGGGATTCTCGGGCAGGGTCTGGATGTTCCACTTGCCTGCATCGGCGAACATGGCCCAGTGGATGTTCTCGTCCACGCCCTTGTCGAGCACCGTGGGCGTCCCCCCGACGTGGCGCAGCGCTTCAAGAGCGTGCGATTCGCGACGCATGCGCGAATCCGACCCGTAGACCTTGAGTACGAGTGTCCCGCCGTCGCGCCAAATCCGAAAGAGGTGGTTGGCACCCTGAAGGGGTGTGGGCGACGTCAGCTGTTGGACGGTCGTGCCCTCGGCGAATTTCTCGGCAAGCGTACGCGGATCCATGTAGTTCCTCCCTAATCCGTTGGATATAAGGATACCTAGGAAACCCCGAGTTGGGTACCCTGACATCTCCACACCTGACACGACACAACGACACAAGGAACGCACCGTGACGGTTCGCATCACCCTCCCAGACGGCACCGAACGAGAGTTCGAGGACGGTGTGACGGGTCTCGACGTCGCAAGTTCCATCGGTCCACGCCTCGCACAGGCAGCAGTAGCTGTCACGGTCGACTCCGCCATGTACGACCTCAACCGACCCATCGAACACGATGCTTCGGTTTCCATCGTCACCGACGCGACCGAGGCGGGGCGGCACGTCATCAGGCATTCCGCCGCCCACATCATGGCCCAAGCGGTCCTCGAGCTGTTTCCCGGTTCGACCTTCGCGATCGGTCCTGCGATCGAGGACGGGTTCTACTACGACTTCGCCGTGGAACAGCCGTTCACGCCCGAGGACATCTCGCGCATCGAATCGAAGATGCACGAAATCGTCGATGCCGACCAGCCGTTCGAACGCAACGAGATCTCCATCGACGAGGCGCTCGGGGTGTTCAGCGATCATCGCTTCAAGGTCGAGATCATCGAAGGTGTCGATTCGGACGAAGGCGTCGCGGACGGGATGGTCTCGACATACCGCAACGATGCGTTCCTCGACCTCTGCCGTGGTCCTCACCTGCCGTCGACGGGTCGGCTCAAGTCGTTCAAGCTCCTGCGCTCCGCGGGGGCGTACTGGCGTGGAGACGAGAACAATCCGCAACTCCAGCGCATCTATGGCACGGCGTGGGAATCGGGGAAAGCCCTTGCCGACTATCTCACCCGGCTCGGTGAGGCGTCCAAGCGCGACCATCGAAAGATCGGCGCCGAACTCGATCTGTTCTCGTTTCCTTCTGAACTCGGTCCCGGTCTCGCCATCTGGCATCCCAAGGGTGGGATTCTGCGCAATGCCATCGAGGACTATGCGCGTCGGATCCACGCGGCTGGCGGCTATGACTACGTCGTGACGCCACATGTCGCAAAGGCGGACCTCTGGGTGACGTCGGGGCATCTCGGCTTCTACTCCGAGACGATGTACCCGACCCTCGAACTCGACGGTACCGACACCAAGCCTGCTCAGGCCTATGTGGTCAAACCGATGAACTGCCCCGGTCACATCCTCGTGTACCGGTCCGCTGGTCGGTCGTACAGGGAGCTGCCGTTGCGGCTGTTCGAGCTCGGGACGGTGTATCGCTACGAACGTTCCGGCGTCCTGCACGGGCTCCTGAGGATCAGGGGATTCACCCAGGACGACGCCCACATCTTCACGACCGAGGACATGCTCGCTGACGAATTGAGTGGTCTTCTCGAGTTCGTGTTGGGTGTGCTGCGTGACTTCGGGTTCGAGGAGTTCGAAGCCGATCTGTCGACCCGACCGGACAAATATGTCGGGGATCTCGAGTCGTGGAAGCGGGCCGAGGAGTATCTCGCCGCCTCGCTCGACGAAGCAGGTCTGACCTATCAATTGGCACCGGGTGAAGGGGCGTTCTACGGCCCCAAGATCGATGTCCACGTCAAGGACGCCATCGGGCGACGTTGGCAGATCTCGACCATCCAGGTCGACTTCGCCCAGCCCGACAACTTCGAACTCGAGTACACGACGTCGCAGAACACCAAGGCCCGTCCGGTCATGGTGCACCGTGCGCTGCTCGGATCGATCGAGCGGTTCGTCGGCGTGCTGGTGGAACACTATGCCGGCGCCTTCCCGACGTGGCTGTCTCCGACCCAGGTGACGATCGTCCCCGTCGCCGACAGACACAACGAGTACGCCGAGGCCGTGGGCGATCGATTCACAAGCGCTGGTGTCAGGGTCGAGGTGAACACCGCCGATTCGACGGTGGGCGACAAGATCAGGCAGGCGATCACGAGGCAGCACCCTGCGATCGTGGTCGTGGGCGACGACGACGTCGCAAACGGGACTGTGGGACTCAGATTGCGCGACGATGAAGGCGAGGAGCGCGGTATCGATGCTGGCGTGGTCCTCGACCGACTGGTCGAAATGGCGCGTCCACCGCGCTGATTTGGTGCCCGATCGACGGGTGGCATCTCTGACCGCGTTCGTCACTAGCCTCGCTCCGTGGCCGAATCATTCAGCCACTCGTCCCCGGAGGATCTCGTGAAGACGCTCGTCAAGTCGATAGCAGTCGCCGTGCGCCGCTTTCCCAAGACGGTGGTCATAGTCACCGTCGCCGTGACAATGATCCTCGGCATGTACTTCGGTGGGCAGTTCGCACCGGAAACCGATTCGAACTCATCCTTTGCACCCGAGGCCCCCGAGCTGGCTGCTGCTTTCTACATCTCCGAAACGTTCGGTTCGGTTTCCCAGATGCAGGTCCTCACGTCCTCGACAACGGGAGATGTGATCACATTCGATGGCTATCTCGCTGCCATCGCCATAGATGAGTCCGTCCGTTCGGGTGCAGGGGCGGAGCATCTTGTCGACGCACCCGAAGCTCCTGCGATCCTCAGCTACCTTGCTCCGGTCCTGTCGGCGATCCAGGCCGGAGCACCGGCCCCGACATCGGACGAGGAGGTCAAGGCGCTGTACGTCGCAGGACTCGACGCCGTGCCGGACGAGTTCAGATCGTTCCTCACGTTGCTCGTCTCGTCAGACGCAAACTTCGAGACGGGGAGCGCCCAGTACGGGCTGACGGCCATCACCTACGGCGCGACCGACGACTTCGACGAGGCGGCGGAACGGGCTGTGGCTATCGGTGCGTCGGTCGATGCTGCAGACACCCCGGATTCGATCGAGGCGACCGCTTTCAGCCAGGAACTCATCTTCGGATCGCAAGAGGACTTCCTTGGGGAGATTCTGCGCCTGTTCGTCTCTGCGGCACTCATCATCATCTTGGTACTCGCCATCGTATTCGCCGTCAAACCCGACACGAAGCGCGACCGTCGCGTGTTCATTGCCGGTGTCGTGTTGTTGGTGTTCGGCTCATTGGTCTCGATCGCACCCGGCTTGGCGTCGTTGTTCCCCAACGTGTTCCCCGAATCGTGGGCTGATGCACCGCTCGGGACGGTTCTGCTCACCTCCGCGGCGCTGTTCACCGCAGCGTTCGTCCTTTGGTCGGTCGTGTCACGCCGGCTCAGGCGGACGGTTTCTGACACCCTGGTCACGTTCCTGACCATCGGTCTCGCCATCATGTGGATGAACGGATACGGGTATCTGCGATTCGGCGATCAGTCCCAGATCGTCCAAATCCTTCCCATCCTGCTGATCGGGCTCGGTGTCGACTACTCGATCCACCTGACCACCCGGTATCGGCAAGAACTCACGGCTGGCGCCGCGGTCGATGCATCCATTTCGATTGCCATCCGGACGGTGGGTGTGGCCCTCGTGCTTGCCACCGTCACGACCGCCGTGGGCTTCCTCACGAACGTCACCAACGACATCCCCGCCCTGGCCGAGTTCGGTGAGTTGGCCGCGGTCGGCATCGTGTTCTCGTTCCTGCTGATGTTGACCTTCGTCCCTGCCGTCCGCGAGCTGCTCGATAGGAGGGCGGAACGCAACGGCAATCTGGATGTCGGCGGTCTCGAAACCGGTGATGCGAGATTCCTGCCTCGCATCATGGGGAGGGCTGCGATCCTTCCGCAGCGATTCGCTGTCGCATCGTTGGTGGCTGCCCTGGTGCTCACGGCTGTCGGCGCCTTCGGGTGGTCGAGGCTCGAGACGAAGTTCTCATTCCTCGACTTCGTGCCGACGACGTCGCCGCTGAGGGAAACGGCAATGACGATCGACGAACACTTCGACTTCCCTGAAACAACCTCGGTGCTCGTGAGCGGTGATGTCGCAACGGGAGCAGCCTGGAACGCGATGCTGGCTTCGTATGTCGATGCGGCACAGGTGGACGATGTCGTGACCGTGGAAACACCGAGCGGAGATCTGCCCGTCGGGCAGACGTTCACCGGGGCCATGTTCCGGTTCCTCAACCCGAATGGTCCCGAATTCGACAGTCGACTGCTCGATGCGGCTCTTGAAGCAGGCTTCGGCGAGGACCAGACGTTTCCTGACGGCGCGGATCTGAACGCCCTGTACGACACGGCCGTTGCCGGGCATCAGCTCGCGATAGCCGGAGTCCTTGCGACCGACGAGTTGGGCGCGTACTCGGCAGCGCTGTTCAACATCAATACGCTGTCGGGGGAAGTCAACGTCGATCAGTTGGCGGATGGGCTCAACGAAGCATTCGAACCGACGCGGGCAGTGGGCCTTGAGTCGGTTGCTACATCGAACTTCATCATCGGCGATCTCGTCGTGACCTCGCTGCGCGACTCGCAGGTTTCGTCGCTGGCCATCACCCTCGGCGCGGCGCTCCTGCTGCTCGTGGTCAACTTCTGGTTCGAATCGCGGCGCCCGATGTTGGGGGTGATAACCACGCTTCCGGTCGCGATGGTCGTGCTTTGGACGTTCGGCATCATGGCAGCTATCGGTATCCCGTTCGGGCCTGTGACTGCAATGATCTCCGCCATCGGTATCGGGATCGGTATCCCCTACATGATCCACGTGACCCACAGGTACCTCGAGGAACGAGCCGAGTGGTCAGACGAGAACGAGGCGATCGAGCACACCCTCACCCACACAGGGGGGGCGCTTGCCGGCTCCGCCGTCACGACCATCTGTGGGTTCGGGATCCTGATGGTGTCGACCACCATCCCGTTCCAGCAGTTCGGGTTCGTGTTGGCGTATACGATCTTCCTGGCCCTGATTGCCGCCGTCCTCGTGCTTCCATCGATGCTGGTTCTGTGGTCAAGGTGGCATGCGAAGAGGGGCGATGCCCCTGCGACCCTGTCCGATATCCCTGACGACACCGTCAGCGCGTAGCCACCAATGGCTGAACCGACGTCCAACGGCAGCGGCCCAGCCGAACCGGTCGGACCGTTCCGCGTGCTTGATACCGCCACGCGACGTCGAGCGGGAGTCGTGTACATCGTGATGGCCGTCGTGGTGGCTGCCATCGTCCTCATCACGGGTGTGAGCCTCATGTGGCTGACGGGCGTGGTGCCGCTCGTCGTCCTGGCGTTGATCCATCTCGTGGGGGGCTGGAAGATCAAGGTCACCGACATGCAGGCCATTGCGATAGCACAGGACGCCACCTCGTTCGATGTCGGCCACGCCTCGGGATCCCTCGGTTTCAGAGGGTGGCTGGCCAAACCCGTCTGGCAGATCCTCGTCTTCGCCGCAGGTCCCGGATCACCGACCCACCAAGGCGTGGTAACCGTGGATGGCCTCTCAGGCGAAGTGCTCGGCGTCTACGAGGAAGAAGTGGATGCGGTGTGACTGCGGCCTTCGGTCGAGTACACAGTCCACAGTCCACAGTCCACAGTACGAAACAGATGACAGATGGCAGATAGCCACGTTGGGAACTGTCGACTGAGAGCTGAGAGCTGAAAGCTATCGCTCTTCCATCGGTACGAATGGTCTGGCTGGTTCGCCGAGGTAGAGCTGCCTTGGGCGGATGATCCTCGTGTCGGGGTCGGAGTTCATCTCCATCCAGTTAGCGATCCATCCGGGGAGCCGTCCGATGGCGAAGAGGACGGTGAACATCCGGGAGGGGAATCCGAGTGCCCTGAACGTTATGCCCGAGTAGAAGTCGATGTTCGGATACAAGTTGCGGGAGACGAAGTAGTCGTCGGCGAGGGCTGCTTCCTCGAGTTCTCGTGCGATCTCGAGGAGTGGATCGGTCGTTTCCATCTGATCGAGGACCTCCTGGGTGAAGGTCTTGAGGACGCGTGCCCGTGGGTCGTAGTTGGTGTAGACACGGTGACCGAATCCCATGAGACGGAAACTGTCGTTCTTGTCCTTTGCCCTGGCGAGGGTGGATTCGACCGTTGCGTCCGGGTCGTCGTGGATCTCCTGGAGCATCTCGATCACTTCCTGATTTGCTCCGCCGTGAAGTGGTCCCCACAGAGCACCCATACCCGCGGCGACACTCGTGAACATGTTCGCCCTCGACGATCCGACCGATCGGACCGTTGCGGTCGAACAGTTCTGGCCGTGGTCGGCATGGAGGATCAGCAGAACGTTGAGCGCCTTGACCACGGCAGGGTTCACCACCCACTCCTCGACAGGACGGGCAAACATCATGTGGAGGAAGTTCTCGACATAGTCGAGGCCGTTCGACGGATAGATGTAGGGCTCGCCGATCGACTTCTTGTATGCCCACGCCGCCACGGTCGGGAGCTTGGCGATCAAGGTGCGCGCACCGGCATCGATCTCGACCTTGCGGGTAGGTCTGCGGTAGACGTCATAGAAGGTGGAGATTGCGTTCGTCGCGGACGACAGCACCGCCATGGGGTGCGCACGGCGCGGGAAGGCGTCGAAGAACGAGCGCATCTCTTCGTTGAGCAGCGTGTGGGTGCTGACCGAGTGTTCCCACGTCGCGAGTTCCTCGGCATCGGGGAGCTTGCCGTACAACAAGAGGTACGCCACCTCGAGAAAACTGCAATTGAGGGCGAGGTCCTCGATGTCGTAGCCGCGATGTCGCAGCTCTCCTACAGAACCGTCGATGTAGGTGATCGAGGATCGTGCGCTGGCCGTGTTTGCGAATCCGGGGTCGAACGTAATGTGACCGAGTTGGTTCCGAATCTCCCGTATGTCGAGAGCCGGTTGTCCTACCGTGGCCTCGAGCGTTGGAAGCTCGAGGGAAGCATCTCCGATGCTCAACATGCCGTTGCCTTCACTCATGTGTCATGACCCTCACGTCTGTTGGGTAGGGCGGTGGTACCGGCATCGGATCCGCCAAGGACGTCTCGGACTTTAGTGGTAGGAGGAACCCTGCAGGTCTGTGCTAGCTTTCTCGCCGAAGGAGTCCATCGTTGATCGACCTCAATGGGCGGAAAAAAGTCGCCCCGATACTCAAACCGATTGCCGCGTTCCTGGCGAAGCTGCGAGTCAGCCCCACCGCCGTGACCGTCGTCGGTCTTGCCATGACCTTTGCCGGTGCGACGCTCATCGCCACAGGCTTTCTTGTGACTGGCGCAAGCATCTCGGGCGTGGGTGTCCTGCTTGACGCGCTCGACGGTCCGCTTGCCCGACATCTCGGCACCGCATCCAAGCGTGGTGCATTTCTTGACACCATGTCCGATCGGTTCGGCGAGGTGGCAGTGTGGGTCGGTTTGGCCGTCTACCTGAGTGACGACGAACGACTGCTCGTCCTGTGCGTCGTGAGCCTTGCGTTCTCTTTGCTCGTGCCATACGTCCGTGCGAAAGCCGAGATGTTGGGTCTGGCGGGCAAGGGCGGCTGGATGGGCCGAGCGGAACGGATGATTCTGATCCTGACCGGCATCGGACTCGTCGGGCTCGGTCTCCCGATCATGGAACCGCTTCTGTGGGTGTTCGTAGTGCTCACCGGCTTCACCGTATTTCAGAGGATCTGGAAGACCTGGCAACAGCTCGAATCGTGAAGGATCAATTCGGCTACCTGCTCTTCAGGCTGGCATCGGCCGTATTCGGGCTTCTCCCTGAATCAGGCATGCGTCATGTCGGTGAGGCTCTCGGCCGGATCGCAAACGCTCGCAAGACTTCGAAGCGACCGCTCCTCGAACACCACATGCGCCGCGTGCTCGGACAAGCCGCACCCGATTCGGAGATCCAGGAGGCTGTCAGATCGATGTACTCGTCCTACGGACGGTATTGGGCGGAAACGTTCTGGTTGCGACCACGTCGTCACGATGCCGTGATATCCCGCGTCGAGCGGGTCGGCTTCCACCACATCGACGAGGCGAAAGAGACGAACACCGGAATCATCTTCGCGCTTCCCCATATGGGCAACTGGGAGGTGGCCGGCCTGGTCGCCGACGAGATCGGCGTTCGATGCCTCGCGGTAGCCGAGCACCTATCGAATGACAAGATCACGGAGTGGTTCGTCGACATACGAAACCAGTTGGGCATCGACATCGTCCTGACATCCGATCCGAAGCGGAACTCGAAACTGATCAGAACACTGAAATCCGGTAAAGCGATCGCACTACTCGCCGACCGCGACGTGACCGGGCGGGGCCTCGAGACCGAGTTCTTCGGCGAGAAGACAAGGATGCCGGCTGGGCCCATCGGTCTTGCCGACATGACCGGTGCCACGTTGCTCCCCGTGGGTGTCTACTTCAACAAAGGGCCGGGTCACCGAATCGTCGTCCATCCACCGGTGATCCTCCCTCAATTCGATGACCGAGAGGATCGGGTTTCCGCCGGTGCTGCCCTCATGGCCACCCAGCTCGAAGAAATCGTGCTCGAGGCGCCGGCACAGTGGCATCTGTTCCAGCCGAACTGGCCGACCGATCCGGGGTATCGACCGTGAAGGTGGCGATCGTCTGCCCCTACGACCTCGGTCGTGACGGGGGAGTGCAGGACCAAGCGATCCGGTTACGCGGCTGGCTCACCGACCTCGGCCACGAGGCAGTTCTCGTCGGTCCGGGCACGGAGGGTCCCGACGACGCGGTCCTGCTCGGAACGGTCCATGTCGTGCAAGCGAACCGTTCGGCGACACCGATCAGTTTCGATCCGCGCGTAGGGTCACAGCTGAAGAAGATCTTCGGGGACGTCGATGTCGCGCACATCCACGAACCCCTCATGCCGACGATCGGCATCGCGGCAACGAGGGTCGGGACCGTGCCGAAGGTGGGGACGTTCCACGCGGACCCGCCGGCGTGGGTCCGTCGGAGCTACAAGGGTGCGCGCCTCGTGGCCCGCGGCTTGGTCTCGAAACTCGATGTGTCGACGGCGACGTCGTCGGTGAGCCTTTCGGCCGTGTCATCGTTCGTCACGCCTCGCATCGTGCCGAACGGCATCGACACCGCGCTCTACGGTGGCGAGGTCAAGACCCCACTGTCTGTCTGTTTCCTCGGGAGGGACGATCCACGCAAGGGGCTGTCCGTCCTACTCGACGCCTGGCCAGCCGTTGCCGACGCAGTACCGGGGGCGCGGCTCACCGTAATGGGGTCTGACAGGGACACCGATCGGGCCGACATAAGGATGCTCGGGAGAGTCTCGGAGGAAGACAAGCGCGCCGAACTCGCACGATCGGCGATCTACTGCGCACCGAACCTTGGCGGTGAGTCATTCGGCATCGTGGTCGCGGAGGCCATGGCGTCCGGCTGCGCCCCGGTGGTGTCGGCGATCCCCGCATTCGCCCATGTGGCTGGGGGAGCCGCCGAGTTCGTGGCGCCCGGTGATGTCGCAGGACTGGCAGAACGCCTGGTAGCCCTTCTGCGCAACGAGACCAGATGCGAAGAACTCCAGACATCGGCAACCCGGCGCTCGCATGACTTCGACGGCGCTACGGTCGCGGCTGCGTACGTCGAGGCGTACGAAGAGGCGATCGCACTCCACTGACGGATCGTCACAGCGGCGGCTCCTCTACAATCTGTGGATAATCCGACAGAAGGTCCAGCAATGGCAGAGGCAACCACACAACACGGCACCGACAAGGTCAAGCGCGGTCTCGCGGAGATGCTCAAGGGCGGCGTCATCATGGACGTCGTGTCGGCCGAGCAGGCCAAGATCGCCGAGGAAGCCGGTGCATGTGCGGTCATGTCGCTCGAGCGGGTTCCCGCCGACATCCGGGCGCACGGAGGGGTCGCCAGGATGGCCGATCCCGCCAAGGTCGAAGAGATCATCAACGCGGTGTCGATACCGGTCATGGCAAAGTCGCGGATCGGACATTTCGTCGAAGCACGGGTACTCGAGTCTCTCGGTGTCGACTACATCGATGAGTCCGAGGTGCTGAGCCCGGTGGACGACAACCACATCGACAAGCACTCGTTCACCGTCCCGTTCGTGTGTGGTGCCAAGGATCTCGGCGAAGCCCTTCGCAGGATCGGTGAAGGCGCAGCCATGATCCGTACCAAGGGCGAGCCTGGTACGGGCAACGTCGTGGAGGCCGTCAAGCACATGCGAAAGATGACGACCCAGATCAAGTGGCTCACGACGCTCGGACCCGACGAGGTCATGAACGCGGCGAAAGAGCTGCGCGCCCCGTACGACCTCGTAAAAGAGGTTTCGGAGACGGGCAAACTTCCGGTGGTCAACTTTGCAGCCGGAGGTATAGCCACACCGTCGGATGCCGCCTTGATGATGCAACTCGGCTGCGATGGGATCTTCGTCGGCTCTGGCATCTTCAAGTCAGGGGATCCGGCAGAACGCGCAAGCGCCATTGTGCAGGCCACGACGTTCCACAACGATGCGTCGATGGTCGCCAAGGTTTCGAAGAACCTCGGCGAGGCCATGGTCGGTATCAACATCGACACGCTGCCCGATACGGAGCTGATGCAGCACCGCGGGTCATGACGGTCGGAGTTCTCGCCCTGCAAGGCGACTTCAGAGAACACGTCGCCATGCTTGCGAGCATCGGCGCCGACCCTGTCGAAGTCCGCACGCCCGAGGAACTGGCGGCGGTCGATGCGCTCGTGATCCCCGGCGGGGAATCGACGACCATCGGACGCCTCGCAATGCTCTACGGTCTTGTCGAACCCATCCGCGAACGGTGCGAAGCGGGGATGCCGCTTTTCGGGACCTGTGCAGGGATGATCTTCGCCGCAACGAACACGGTCGGCCCGTACCAACCACAACTCGGGGTCCTCGACGCCACCGTCGAGCGCAACGCCTTCGGCAGACAGGTTGATTCGTTCGAAGCCGACCTCGACGTCGTCGGGCTCGACGAACCGATGCATGCGGTATTCATCCGGGCCCCGTGGATCCACAAGATCGGTGGTGAGGTCGAGGTGCTGGCTTCGGTAACCGGTGACGAGGGAAGTGAGCATCCGGTCTTGGTGCGACAAGGTCGTATTCTTGCGTCGTCGTTTCATCCGGAGCTGACGGACGATGCGAGGCTTCACCAGATGATTGTGGACCTGATCGAGGAGGCCTGAGTTCCAATGGCCGGACATTCAAAATGGGCGAATATCAAGCACCGCAAGGGTCGTCAGGACGCTCTGCGAGGCAAGCTGTTCGCCAAACTGACCAAAGCCATCGAATCGGCTGCCCGCAACGGTGGTGCGGACATCAGTGCGAACTCGACACTGGCCACGGCGGTCCAGAAAGCAAAGGACAACTCGGTACCGAAGGACAACATCGAACGGGCCATCGCCAGGGGTGCGCGTGATGTCGGCGGGGTCGACTACATCGAAGCGTTCTATGAGGGATATGCACCCGGGGGAGTCGCCCTGTACGTCCAGATCCTCACCGACAACCGCAACCGCGCCGCATCCGATGTGAGGTCCGCATTCACGAAGAACGGCGGAAGTCTCGGTGAGCCGGGATCCGTCGGGTACCTCTTCGAGCAAAAGGGGCAGTTGCTGGTCTCAGGCGATGAGGACACCGTCATGCTGGCCGCGCTCGACGCCGGCGCCGATGACGTCGCTGCGTCAGATGGCCAATGGGAGATCATCACCGCCGCATCCGATCTCCAGGTCGTGCGCACCGCACTCGAGGATGCGGGCGTCACGGTCGACTCGGGTGACGTCACCTACCTGCCATCGACGTCCATCGTCCTCACGGAAAAGACCGCCCGCCCCGTCCTGCGACTCGTCGACGCCCTCGAGGACCTCGACGACGTCCAAGCCGTCTTCGCCAACTTCGACATACCCGAGGAGCTCTTCGCGGCACTAGCAGCGGAAGAAGGAAGCGCTTAGCTTTCGGCCGGGCGAGTTTTCAGTTCACAGTCCCGTATCAGGCTCGGTATTCGGTATTCGGT
>CAZDIQ010000033.1:0-6888 GCA_964505525.1 uncultured Acidimicrobiaceae bacterium
ACTGAGAGCTGAAAACTGAGAGCTGAAGGCTCCCCTACCTATTCTCGACTTCCCCCGTCGAGATCTCCCCTACGGACTGGCCGACGATGATGGCGTCGATGGTTTGGGCGAGCAGGCCATAGGTGATCGGTCCTGACACCTTGGCAACGACGATGCCGTCGCGATCGACGAAGAACGTCTCGGGCAGACCGAGCACACCCCATTGGAACGCGGTCTCGGAACCCTGATCGACCGTATAGACCGTCTGGGGGCTGACACCGAGCTCGTCGAGGAACGCCTCGGCTCCTGCCGGCGTGTCCTGATAGTTCACGGCGATGAATGTCGTCCCGAACCCTGCGTAGTCAAGGGCGGCCTGCGCGAGGGCGTCGTGTTCGACCCGGCAACCCAGACACCACGAGGCCCAGAAATTGACGACCACGATGTCGCCGTCGTAGTCAGCAACGGACACCTCACCGGTCCCGTCCATCAACGCGATCGGGCTCGTGGGGGCAGGCTTACCCATGAGCGGTGAACTCGATACGGTCGGATCCGAGCCGAATCGCCCCGCGAACACAACGCCGAGCGCGATGAACACGATTCCTGCGGCGATGACCACCCACACCATCTTGGAACCACGTTCGTTCGACATCGTCATGGTGCGTTCAGGGTGGCGATGAGTTGGAGCGCTGTGTCGCGCACGCCGGCTGGTGTTTGATCGTCCTCGGCCACCATGGTCAGCATGACGATCGCCTCGTCGTCTCGTTCGAGCGTCACGTAGATGTTCCCGAGGTACCACCTCGCGGTCAGGAATGTGGGATCCCGTTCGAGGGCCGCCTCGACGTATCCGACGGCGAGATCGGGGTAGCCGGACAGATAGGTCATCCACCCGACATTCGCAAGAGCCTCGGGATGTTGCTCCCTGTCGAGCACCTCGAAGTAGTGATCGAGTGCCTTGTCGAACGCACCGGCTTCGAAGTAGCGACGGGCGAGTGCCAGACGCATCGGTACGACGTCGGGGTTCTCTGCGACGACAGCCTCCATCTCCTCATCGGAGACGGTTGACAGATCACGCACCCCATCGCCGCTGAGCACGTCGCCTGCGAGTCCTTCGGCCCCCGAACCCTGCGAACCCGTGAGCGACATGACGGCGAACACTGCAATACCGACCACTGCCACACCGACGACCGCAATCCCCGCCAGGGCTCGTTTCGTCAGCCACCCATGGTGATCGGGTTCCGATGCGCCGTTTGTCGGCGTCGACTCTCGCGACGAGATCAACTCGTCGAGCTCGGCGACGTACCGGGTCCTCAGGGTCTGTGCAGTGTGTTCGTCGATATCTCCTTCGGCGAGCTGTCGGTCGATGTCGGCGAGCTCGTCGTTGAGGAGTTCGATCTGGTCGAGTGTGCGGTCGCGGCTCACGAATCACCGGTCCCGGTCGATGAGGAAGCCCGTCGCATGGTTCCGATGGCGACGATACCCCCGACGAGGAGTGCCACAGGGACCGCCCACAGAGCAACGGTCCAGTGCGTCTTGGCGCCGTCGAGGATGTATGAGTTCCCGAAGCTCGCCGCGAACTCGTCGAGAATCTCGTCGTCCGTTGCTCCTGCGAGAACCCGTGCGGTGATGATCGCTCGATAGTCAGCAGCCACCGACGACCCGGAGTCCGCAAGCGATTCACCGTTGCAGAACGGACACTTGATCGACGCCGACAGCTTCTCGATCCGTTGCTCGGGCGACGGCTCGCCAGCCGGACCCCCTGCGAGCCCGACCACGATGACGCCGAGCGCGATGGCGCCGATGGCAATCGGGAGCAAGGTCTTCATTCGGTCACGCATCGGTTCGTCCTGCGCCAGGCGTCGCCACGTCAGACGCCGCGGACTCGCTTGCGGGTTTCCTGAGGAAAGCAACGGCGCCACCGGCAACGATCACCATCCCCCCGAACCACAGCAACCCCTGGAGTGGGAAGACGAACACATCGAGCGTGATCGACGTCGATGTTCCGCCCGATATCCGCAGATACAGGTCCTGGCTGAACCGTGTCCACACGTCCGGTGTCCCGATCGGCTGGGTGAAACCGGGATAGGCGTTGACACTCGGGGCGAGCGTCGTCAGTCTCGAGCTGCAGTGCTCGTCATAGACGCCGATCCACACCCCCGAGATCGTGCGATGCGCCTGCTCGACCTGGAACGGCCCCTCGTGCGCAAGGCAGTAGCCCGCCACCGTCACCCATGGCCCATCCGCTTCGAGCGTGACCGTTTCGCGAACGGCGAGTCCGTTCGTGGTGGCAAGCGCGATTGCGACGAGAGCCACCCCGACATGGGCCAACTGGCCACCCCAGTAACCCGGGTCGTTGCCGACAACCTTGCGCATCGACGTGAACATGTCCTCCGGGCGAGCAACGACGACCTCGACGAGGCGAAGCACGATGGCCCCTATCACGAACGCCGCGAGCACGAATGTGATGAGGACACCGACGGAGTCGAGCCCTGCGATGACAGCGATGGCGCCAAGCACAAGGGCAACGGCCAGCGGCCAACGCAGCCGTTTCCACAAGATGGCCGGCGTTGCGACCCTCCAGGGAGCGACCGAACCGAAGGCGATCATCAGGAGGAGCAGCAGGGCGATCGGAACGGCAGCCTTGTCGTAGAACGGTCGGGCGACGGCGACCTCATCCCCCGAGATCGCCTCGACGATCAGTGGGTACATCGTGCCGAACAGCACGGTGAAGGTGAATACCGCAAGAAGCAGATTGTTGGCGAGGATGAACCCCTCGCGCGACGAGAGCGAATCAAGACGCGGTGACTGGGCGATGTCACGCGCCCTGAACACGAACAACGTCAGGGACCCGACGACGACGACGATCAGAAAGCTGAGAATCGCAGGCCCGATGGCCGACTGGGTGAACGAGTGGACCGAGGCAATCACACCCGATCGGGTGAGAAATGTGCCGAGAATGGTGAGGGAGAACGTCGCAATGACGAGCATGAAGTTCCATGATTGGAGCATGCCGCGCCGACGTTGCACAAGCGCCGAGTGCAGGAACGCCGTTGCAGCCAGCCACGGGAGCAGGGCCGCATTCTCGACCGGATCCCATGCCCAGTATCCGCCCCACCCGAGCACCTCGTACGACCACCATGCACCGAGCATGATGCCAGCGGTGAGGAACCCCCACGCGAGCAGTGTCCAACGATGGGTGCGGTCGAGCCACCGTTTGCCTGATTCAGCGCGGATCAGCGCCGCAATGGCGAATCCGAACGGCACGGTCATCCCGACGTATCCGACATAGAGGACGGGTGGATGGACCGCCATGAGGATGTGGTTCTGGAGCAGCGGGTTCGGCCCTCGGCCCTCGATCGGTCCCATGGCACGCGCCAGTGGCCACCAGGATGTGTCGGAGCAGACGCCGCCCGCGACGTCCGTACAAACGGCGAACGGGTTCGCAACGGTTGCCATCAGACCGAACCAGAACACAGCAACGGCGCCGACGACGGCAAGGGCAAGGAGACCGAGCTGATCATGGGAGGCCTTCGACCGGTGGACGATCCCGATGAACGCCGCCAGGAAAAGGCCCCACAGGACGATCGAGCCCTCGAGAGCAGCCCATCCGGCAGCGAACAGGAAGAGGGTCGGCGTGGTTGTAGCGGTGTTGTTGGCGACGTATGCGATGGTGAAATCGTGCGTGAGAATGCCGATCTCGAGGACGACGAATGTCGCTATTGCGGCACCGACAAGGATCCGCACGGGCCACCGGACGAGCGAGCGATCACCGGTCCTCGAGGCACGGACCCCTTGGACAACGAGGCCGACCGATGCCAGGAAGGCGACGATGACCGCGAGGTAGCCGATTGTGGCGATCATGTCTCGCTACAGGCGTGACGTTCCGTGTCGTACGAGGCATCATCGGAGCGGTACTGCTCGTCGTGTTTGACGAGCATGGTGTCCGACTCGAACTGGGATCCGTCCCACGTGCCCTCGAGCACCACACCGATGCCCTCCTGGAACAGTTGTGGTGGTGCACCCTTGTGGACGACGACCACAAACGTCTCGCAATCCTGGACGTTGAACGTGACGGTCTGGTCGACGACCACGACCGAACCCGGTTCGACTCTTCCACCGAGCCTCAAACGTTCGGGACCGGGCTCACGAGCCATCACCTCGGCGGGTGTGTTGTAGTACACGAGCGAGGCACTCAGATTCACGAGCAGGAATCCGAGGATGCCGACGAGTACCACCGCCGGGATCACGAAACGCAGGTACCGCCTCACGACTCACCGTCGGTACGCTGCCTGGCCTTTGCAATCCGGGTCGCCACCGACGCTGCGTAGACGACGAGACTGATGTATGTGACTCCGTAGGCGAGCCCTACCCAGTTCCACTGCTGAGCGATGTCCATCAAGAATCACCACCAAGGGTCGGTGCGGTCACCGCGGCACCAGCGACCGGTCCTCCGTCGGAAACTTCCCTGACGAGTAACTCATCCTCGAGCCGTGCGAGTTCGACCCGCTTGACCATCAGTGCGACATAGAACAGGGAGAACATGATGACGGCGAGGAACAGCGTGAACACCATCTCGGTGTCCATGTCGGCGGAGGCCGGTTTGAGCAGCGACGCGGGCTGGTGGAGACCCCGCCACCACTCGACGGAGAAGTGGACAAGGGGAATCTGGACCACAGCGATGATGCCGAGGATGGCACTTCGCTTCGCCCTGGCCTCGAGGTCGTCGGTCGCACGCCGAAGGGCGAGGTAACCGAGGTACACGAAGAACATGATCGCCGTCAGTGTGAGCCTGGCATCCCATGTCCACCACACACTCCACGTCGATTTGCCCCAGATCATCCCGACCGCAAGGGTCAGACCCGTGAACAGGACACCGATCTCGGCGGAAGAGGCCGCAATGCGGTCCCACAGGAAGTTCTTCCGCCACAGGTAGATGGCCGATGCGACCATCGTGACGCCGAACGAGACATACGCCAGCCATGCGGCAGGGACATGGACATACAGGATGCGCGACAGTTGCTCCTGGACGGCGTCCGGAGGGACGACGAACGACGCTGTCAGGGTCACGACACCGGCTGCGATCATCACATACCAGGGCCAGGAGGCCGATCGGGTATGCCCTGGGGTGGTCATGAGGTCTCCTGGAGAGGCCGAGCTGCAAGGACTCCCGCGATCGCCAGGACAAGTACCACGACGACCAGCATCAGAACCCATGTGAGGATACCGTGGCCAAGCCGTAAGCCCTCAAACGACTGGGTTGCAGCGATCAGGATCGGCACCGAGAGCGGTGCGACGATGAACGGCACCAATGCGCTTGCAGATTGGCGCGTGGCAACGATCGAACCCGCGAGCGTACCGAGGAGTGCAAGCCCTGCCGCGACGAGCAACAGGATCAGCGGTATCCACATCCACCCTGTGAGGGCGATGTCGTACAGGATGATCGTGAGGGTTCCGAGGACGACCTCGAAGACCACGAGCAGCACGAAGTTCGCCGATGCCGATCCGACGAACGACGCGGCGGGATCGACGCCGCTCAACGCAACCATGTCACGTTGGGCAAGCGAATCAGACGTCGATCTCCTCACGGAGATCAGTACCCCGAACAGCATGATGACGACCCAGAACATGCCGACACCGATGGTTCGCAGTGTCGGGCTGTCGGTACCGATCGCTATCGGGATCAACAGGAGCGCGACCGCACCGAACGGGATCGTGATCCAAAGCACCTCCCCCGTGCGGCGCTCGCGCACGAGGTCACGTTTCGTGACGGCTCTCGTCTGGGAGAGGAACGACGCACTCATACGGACACGCTCATGTGATGGTGCCACCCTCGATGAGGAAGGTTCGTGTCGACAGATTGGAGACTCGCTCGCGCTCGTGGGACACGAGGACCGCTGCACCGCCTCGTTCGACCGTTCGCCGCACGAGGTCGTCCACGAGGGCCACGGCCGCGTCGTCGAGTGCCGAATGCGGTTCGTCAAGCAGCAGGAGGTCGGGATTCGTCAGGTGGAGACGGGCGAACTCGGCACGGCGTTGCATCCCGTGGCTGCACCGGTCGGCTCGGCGATCGACCGCACCCGACAGTCCGACCATGTCGAGGTGGTCGGCGACCGAGGTCCGATCAAGCCCCATCGCCTCGGCCACGAAACGCAGGTTCTCACCGAGGGTCAGCTCGGGATACAGGCCGGGTGTGTGCCCGATGTACCCGATCCGGTGCCGGACATCGAACCGATCGCTGTGGTCGAGGGCCGCTCCGAAAACCGTGCCGGAGCCGGCAGACGGGCGGTTGAGTGTCGCCATCACCCGAAGGAGCGTGGTTTTGCCTGCGCCGTTTGCACCGAAGAGCCCCACGGTCTGTCCCGGTGAGATCGTCAGGTTGACGTCGCGCAGGATCGGTACCGCACCGGCACGCACGGCGACACCCGACAGGGAAACAATCGCGGTAGGTTCAGCCACAGCTGGCAGAGTACCGATGGGCAGCAGCGCAACGGAATACACCACCGTGGTGCGGCGTTGTCGCATCGAACCCATGAAGAGGAGCCATTGTGGCAACCATTGACATCACAGCCGACACCCTTGTCGAGACGATCGAGGGCAACGACATCGTCCTGATCGACTTCTGGGCCGAATGGTGCGGTCCATGCCGCTCCTTCGGACCGACCTACGAGAAGGTTTCAGAAGCGCACCCGAACATCACCTTCGCCAAGGTCGACACCGAAGCCGAGAAGGCCGTTGCGGCCAATTTCGGGATCATGTCGATTCCGACGCTCGTTGCGTTCCGCGACCAGATCGGCGTGTTCGCCCAACCAGGCGCCCTCCCCGAGGACGCCCTCGAGGACCTCATCACCCAGATCGAATCCCTCGATATGGAGATGATCAAGGACGAGATTGAGGCGGAGAAGAGCTGACAGC
>CAZDIQ010000033.1:6988-16251 GCA_964505525.1 uncultured Acidimicrobiaceae bacterium
TCGGGTGGAACCTCTGCCGGTGCCACGCCACCCACCCTACAGGGGACGACAGGGGACAGATGACAGATGACAGAGGACAGAGGACCGGCCCAGAGGACAGAGGACAGAGGACAGAGGACAGAGGACAGATGGGCGCCCACCGCGTTCCGAACAGGTGCCTGGGGTTCGGAAGTGAGCGCAGCGAGCGACTCGATCATTGTCGGGATTCGGAGTATCGGATTCGGAAAGCGGAAAGCGGAAAGCGGAAAGCGAAAATCCCCGCGATCGCCCTATAGTTCCTGCCAGAGCTCAGATCAACACCGCGAATGCTGATGCTCATGTCTCTTTCCCCGCCACATCTGTTGGGAAACCGCGTCTCGCCTTACTGCACCAGGGTCATCGCATCGATACCCGCAACGCAGTCCGTACCGCACAGCCGTCAACATGTGACGGCGTTCATCCAGAAAGCCGAGGTCATCATGACCAGAAGTTCAGTACCTCAAACCCTCATCATCATCAAGCAGGGTGTCCCCGCAACTCCCCGACCGGACCGCGCGACACACAACCGCGCATCTGCACGCAGGGCGTAGCCCCGACGACCCGTTCGCCGCAACGCGCTACGCGGGAATGTGGATCCGTGCCAGGGCGATCCCTGAAAACGTCCCCGCGAGGATGAAGATCAGCCCGATCGTGAAAATCCCGAGGAACCCCACGATGGCAAAGATGATCGTTGCCGCAATCAACACGCCGCGGGCCACGGAAGGACTCGCCACGTAGGTTCCGATGACCGCCAACGAGGACGCTGCGATCAGGATCGTGGCGAACGGAACGGCCACTCAGACGGAGTTGTCGCCCTCGGCGACGATGATTGCCACATACGCGATCGATCCGCCGAAACCGATCACCGCTGACACAAAGGCGAGGGGGCGGGTCGATGGCATCGCCCGAAGCATATGCGACGACTACCCGATTTGCGTACGATGGCCGTGCAACGGGAGGTATCGACGCATGAGTTCGAACAACGCCGGCGCGGCCGGTGGCGGCGTCATCTACGGGTTGGGCATCTTCGGAGCGTTCGTGTACTACTGGCAACAAGCGGACTCCTTCTGGGAGTACGCCCTGTCGTTCTTCCAGGGTCTGTTCTGGCCCGCCTTCATGGTCTATGAGGTCTTCTCGGCCCTCGGGGGGTGACCGAGTTCCCGAAGACACCTGCTAGCTCTTCCCCCGGTTCACAAGCGGGGCAAGGACACCCTGGGCGCGTCCGAGATCTTCACGGTCGACCATCAGCTTGACGCTGTAGGCACCGAGCATCCCCGGGTCCGTGATCATCGTCGAGGGAATGTCGGCCTCGTTGAGCAGCGCCCAACCCTCCTCGGCCGCGTCAACGTTGTCGAACACCGCTGCTGCGATATCGGGGCCGAGGATTCCCATCAGCCGTCGGCACCGCCCGTCATGTTCCACGACCTGAGATGCAAAGACGGCGCATGCACGATGGCCGGACCGAATTCGCCGTTGCCGAAACGACCGGTGCTGCTGAAGCCGCCGACCTGACCGGGCGCAAGAGCATCAAGGAACGATTGGGTGAAACGCATGTTCGAGATCGCACCCGTGATGGCGCCGTTCTCGATCATGTACGTCCCGTTCCTCGTGAGCCCCGTCACCACGACCGTCTTCGGATCGAGCACACGGCAGTAGTTGAACGTGGCCACATAGATGCCCCGTTCGACATCGGCGATCAGTTGTTCCTCGGTGTCGGACCCTTCGGCGAAGTACAGATTGTCGGCAACAGGAAATCCACCGAACCCCTCGGAGGGGAGAAATGCGTGACCGGTCGTCGCCGCCCCTGCGGCCTTGCCCGTCTTGCGGTTGTGGATGGGTTCGCCCGTGACACCTTTGTCGATCAGTGCGACGCGTCGTTTCGGTGTGCCCTCGGCATCGAATCCGACACCGATCGAACGCTCATCGGTGACATCGTCGTGGAAGTCGACGAGCGCGTCGAACCGCTCTTCGCCCGGTTTCACGAAGGACATTCCCTGGTTGACGGCCAGACCGTTGAACCCGTAGAACATCAGGAACTCGCCGATGGTCGAGACTGCCTCCGGGGCGAGGATGACCTCGTACCTGTCCGGCTTCGCATCAAAGGCGTTGAGACCGGTGCGGGCACGTGATGCAGCCTCCTGACCGGCGGCAGCAGCGTCGATCTCACCGATGGCTCTCCCGGATGAGTGACCCGAACCTGCCGTCGTGCCGGTCTGGTGGATCCCGTCGAGAACAACCTTCGTCCATCGTCCGCTGACGCTGTGACCCTCGGTGTTGATGAAGGCATCACCGTACGACTCGGTCTCGCACATCCCCGCTGCGAGCAGCCCGTCCCCGGCATCGACGAAGGCCTTCACGAGCTTCGCCCGCGTCGATGGGTCGGCAGCAGCCGTCTCCTCATCGAAGTGCCCGACATCACGGACATCGATCGGTGGCGTCAGACCCGCCCAGTCGTCATCGGGTTCCTGGGATTCAGCGGTCGCGATGGTCGCATCGACCCACGCCTTGATCGCCTCCGGTGACGTCGAGGTCGTGCTGCCCTGCGCGAGACGACCGTCTTTGACGACGGTGAGCCAGATCTCCGCAACGTCGTCCGAGACGTTCTGGTGGATGAACGAATTCGCAAACCTCGTCAATGCGGACGTTCCCGTGCGGGCGTACACGGCACCCTCGGCGCGGCCTTCGAGTTCAGCGAACACCCGATTGGCCAGATCCACTGACCGTTTCGTAACGTCGCTCATGCCTTCACCCCCACCCGAACGTTCTTGAACCTCGCCGGTGAAGCCGAGTGACCCGTATGGGCAACCTGCACCGGTTGGCCCTTCCCGCAGTTGGGTACACCCCAGTGGACCCACTCGTCGACCCCGGCCAGCCGATCCATCGACCCCCAGAACTGTGGTGTGATGCCGGTATAGGTCGGGTTCTTCACCATGCGCCCCAACTCGCCGTTCTTGATCTCCCAACCGATCTCACAGCCGAACTGGAAGTTGAGACGTCGGTCATCGATCGACCAGGACCGGTTCGTCGACATGTACACACCGTCTTCGGTGTCGGCAATGATGTCGGCAAGGGTCCCTTCGCCCGGGCGGAGCCCGACGTTGGTCATGCGGACCATCGGGATCCGGTTGTACCCGTCGCCGCGGACCATGCCACCCGATTCGAGACCTGCAACAGCAGCCGAATCCCGGCCGGACAGCGTCCCCACCCACGTCCCGTTCTTGACTATGTCGACGCACTGGGCGGGGCTTCCCTCGTCGTCGTATCCGAACGTACCCAGCGCACCGGGGATGGTGGCGTCCGCCGTGATGTTCATGAGGTCGGAGCCGTAGCGATGGGTCCCGAGTTTCGCCAGTTCGAGATGGCTCGTTCCTGCGAAGGCAGCTTCCCATCCGAGGATCCGATCGAGCTCGATGGCGTGCCCGACCGACTCGTGGATCTGGAGTGCCAATTGGGAGCTGTCGAGAATCAGGTTCGTCTCGCGTTCGTCCATCTCGGGGGCAGACAGCAGCGCCACTGCTTCCTCGGCGATCCTTCGGGCGTGCTCGGGGTAGTTCCACTTGCGGATGGTCTCGTAGCCGCCGCCCTCGTACTGCCCGAACGACTGCGGATACGAACGCACCTGTGTCTCGTGCTCGCCGATCGCCGTAGCCGAGTAGTACCCGCCTGCCTCGACGATGTGCTGGTGGATCTGGTGACCCTGGCTCGAGGCGAACCACTTGTTCGTGTCCCATCCACTGACGAGACCATACGTCTGACCGATCCCGTCGACATCGAGCATCTGTCCTGTGACATCGACGAGCATGTCGATCTTGTCGGAGGTCGGGACGTCGAACGGGTTCTCGACATGGGGCGTCTCCCACGACGCCTTCACGACGGCCACATCGGCGAATTCGAGCGCCGGTCCGGCCACGAGGGCAGAGGCCTTTGCGATGTCCGCGGCATTGCGACCACATGCAGCCAGTCCGGCGTCCGTGAGGTCACCCGTCGATGCGAACCCCCATGATGAACCGATCAGTGCCCTGACACCGACACCGACGCGCTCGCCGACATCGAATTCGTCGAGCTTGCGGTTCCGCACCTCGATGTTCTCGGTCTTTGATGCAACGGCTCGGGCGTCCGCATACGACGCACCGGCATCGATTGCGGCCTGCACAGCTACTTCGGCACGATCGAACATTCCGCCTCCTCGTACATCCCGATCAATGTCAGCAGGATACGCAGGTGCGTTCCTCAGGTGTTGTCGACCACAACGACCGCGGACGCAACATCAGGGCTGAGCTGCACCTTCGACGTCGGTGACTCGATCAGCACCGCCCCGTCGTCGGCTGATGCAAGCACCGAGATCGTGCTGCCCCGGCCAGCTCCCTGGGACTCGAGGAACACGTCGTAGGGTGCTGCAACCGTATGGACGACCAGCGCCGTTGCGGTCGGTGCGTCGACGAGCGGCATCGTTGCGACCGAGGCGTCATCGGCACGAGCGGGAATCGGTTTGCCCCTGGGATCGAAGCGGGGATCGCCGAGGAAATCACTCAGCCTGTCAGCGACATAGTCGGGTGTGATGTGTTCCATCTCGCATGCGACCTCGTCGGCGGTCTCGGGGCTCAGACCGAGGTGATCGGACAGGAACAGACCCCAGAGTCGTCGGTTCCTCAGAACCGACATCGCAAGCGTCTGCCCCGTATCGGTGAGCGCAACGCCCTTGTATGGCACGTAGACGAGCAGGTCAAGCGACTCGAGCTTCTTCACCATCTGGTTCGCCGAAACCCCGGAGACCCCGAGTACCCGAGCCACCTCGGACACCGGGATCGGTGGCTCGATCCCGTCCTCGACCGCGCGGGCGATCGTGATGAGATACATCTCCTCGGATTCGGTGCTTACGTGGTCGTGCGTCGGCATGTCGACCAGCCTACCGGCTCGGGTCCCGGGCTTCGACACAGATTCCACGTCCCTGATATCGTGTCCGCCGTGCACGATCTCGTTGGAACATGGCGCCTGGTTGAGTGGACCGTCGACGTGGGTGGTCGAACCGTCCGCCCTTTCGGTGGGCAGGCGATCGGGTTGCTCACCTACACCGCAGATGGCCGCATGACGGCCTCGCTCATGCGTGAGAACCGGGACAAGCTGTCCACCTCATCGCTCGCCGGTGCCGAATCGAAAAACCGGGCCACGGCGGCTGCCGGCTACATCTCATACGCCGGTTCGTACGAGATCGTCGGTGACGAGGTCCACCACGATGTCGAGCTCAGCCTCTTCCCTGACTGGGTCGGTGACATCCAGACAAGGACCATCGGCTGGGACACGGAAGAGGACGGAACCAGGGCTCTGATCCTTTCCTACGTCCAGCCGGGTGACGGGAAGCAGGCCACCAACACCCTGCGGTGGCACAAGATCTGAACGGTTCCGTCGAGGGACCGGTCTAGACCGATTCGACCGGGAATTGGTCCGAGGGCTTGCGGCTGTCGAGGTCGAGTTCGACAAACGCACGGTTGAGGTAGACGAGGGGAACACCCGAACGCACGACAGCCTCGACGACGCGACCGTAGATCACCCAGTGGTCGCCCACCTCATGGCGATCGACCGTGATGCATTCGAATACCTCGAACGCCTCGTCAAGCACCGGCCCCGACCCTTCGACCTGCGGCGGGACCCACCCGACCGAATCGAACTTGTCGCCCTCGCGCGAGGCGAAGATCATGGCAGTGGCAGCGGTCCCCTGTGGGAGGAAATTGACCGTGAACCCGACAGTCGCGAGCAACGGTTCGAGCGAGGCGGCGTTCTTGTCGATGCACACGAGGATGATGGGCGGGTCGGCCGAGACGCCTGTGAAGGACGACACCGTGATGCCCACCGGCATGTCGGGTCCGTACGCGGTGACCACCGTGACGGATGCCGCCACGTTCTGCATGACGGCTTTGAAGACATCTGGGGCGATCTGGTCGGGCACGCACACCTCTGCTCGGACTCAGGCATCGTAACCCCGACCCGATACGACAACGTACACTCGGGGAAATGAGCACCCGAATCGAGATTGTCGAGGTCGGACCGCGAGACGGTCTCCAGAACGAGGACGCAATCGTCTCCACCGAGGAGAAACTGCTGCTCATCGACAACCTCATCAACGCAGGGTTGCGTCGGATCGAAGCGGTGTCGTTCGCCCATCCCAAGTACGTGCCCCAGATGGCAGACGCCGAAGCCGTGATGGCCGGTGTGAGGCGGGTCGATGGGGTTTCCTACATCGGACTCGTCATGAACCATCGCGGATGGCAGCGGGCAGCCGACACCGGCGTCGATGAGATCAACATCCCTGTTTTTGCCACCGACACGTTCAACGAACGCAACCAGGGAGTGTCCACGTTCGAGTCGATCGAAGCAGTTGCCGCGATTGCCTCCGATGCGAGCGACGAAGGCATCGCGGTCACTGCCACGATTTCAGCCGCCTGGGGCTGCCCGTTCGAAGGCGAGGTCCCGCTCGAGCGACTTGTCGAGGTGGCTCGTCGTCTCGCCGGTTCGGGTGTGGCCGAGATCGCCCTCGGCGACACGATCGGCGTCGCAGATCCATGGTCGGTCACGACCAGACTCAGTGAAGTTCGCGAGGTCACCGATGGAATCCCGCTGCGCGTCCACTTCCACGACACCCGCAATACCGGGATTGCGAACGCATACGCAGCCATCGAGAACGGTGTCACGATTCTCGACGCATCGGTCGGTGGGATAGGCGGATGCCCGTTCGCACCCGCCGCAACCGGAAACATCGCAACGGACGATCTCATCTACATGCTCAACCGTGGGCATTTCGACCACGACGTGTCACTCGAAGCGCTCATCGGCGTTTCGCACGAGATCGAAGGGTTTCTCGACAAGACCGTGCCAGCAATGCTCCCGAAGGCCGGCGATTTCCCCGGTGATCTCGGCAAGGAGGCTCCGTGATCAGACACATCGCACTCATCAAGTTCAACGCCGACGTCACCCCCGCGGACATCGACCGGCTCGACGCCGGGCTTGCCGCCCTGCCGGGGAAGATCCCCGTCATCAAGGCATATGCGTTCGGGCGAGACCTCGGAATCACGGATGGGACATGGGACTACACGATTGCGGCGGACTTCGAAGACGTCGAAGCGTTCCGTGCGTACCAGACCCATCCCGACCATGTGGAACTTCTCGTGTCGGTCTCCCAACCCATGACGGCACAGATCGGACGGATCCAGTACGAGCTCCCCGCGACCTGACGGGCGGGTCTCACGCTTCGGCGTGTGAGCGGGTTCGGTCGACCAGACGCACGGCGCGTCCGATGACCACGATGGCAGTCCCGGCGAGCGCGGTGGCGATGGGTGCGACCGACCACACAGCCCCCTCCCCACCGAACAACACGGGGCACACAACGATCACACACGCGCCCATCCGTGCCAATCGGACCGACCGCGACGAGATCCGGCCCCTACCCGAGTCGGTCGGGACATCGACCACCACCGACGAGACGGCCACGACGCCGATCACCACGACGCCGATCCCGACCGCGAGACCGCTCACTGTGAACTCGACGGCATCAAGGTTCCCGCTGAACCATCCGACCACGAACCCTGCGGCAAGGGTTCCGACACCCCACCACCGTCTCGGCCCTGCATCGGGAGCCGCCTTGAGCCACATGAAGGCGATGATCGCGATCGGCCAGTACCACACCACCGCGCCCGACGCGAAGCCGACAAACGCAAGGACAGCGATGTCGATGGGCGTGAGCCACCGACCGGTCGTCCCCGCCACCAGGCGCAGTGTGATGAGCGCAGCGAAACAGACGAGCGCCGCGGGAATCCCGAAGAACGCCGCACCGAATGTTGCAAGCCCCGAGATCGCTGCCACCGACGGATGGTGCGGATCAAGTTCGCGCCCGATTGCCCACGCGAGGAACACGCCGATGGTGGCGATCGCCGCCTCGCGGTAGTCGAACCGGTCGGTCCACAGAGCGAACCCTCCGAAGGTGCAGGCAGCGATCAACGACAGCGCGACCACGAACCGGTTCGACCGGTACGACAGATCGATGCCCCTGCCGGTCGCCGTCATCGGCACCACATCCAAAGGTCACACACATTGGTGCCGGTCGGACCGGTGATCACAAGGGCACCGATGTCGTCGAGCACAGGGTTCGAGTTGTTGTTTGCAAGCTCGGAGGCGACATCCCAACCACGCGACGCTGCGGCACTGAAACTCGACCCATCGACGATCGCACCAGCAGCGTTGGTCGGTCCGTCGATGCCGTCGGTCCCGAAGGCGGCAAAGATCCCGGGGGTGGTTGCCAACGGCTCCATGGCGGCGAGTGCCGCCTCCTGGTTCCGACCACCGACACCGGATCCCGAAACCGTCACCGTGGCCTCGCCGGACGCGACCCAGACGATCCCGGGCCCGGTCTTGCGTAGGAGGTCGGTCGCAACGACACGGGCCTCGCCGTCGAGCGGTGCCCCGGCGATCGCCGTTTCGTAACCCAGTCCGGCCAGGTACCCGTGGGCGACGGTCGCCGAGGTGGCAGGGCTCCCGACGACCGATACCTCACCGGGTTCCGTTGCGCGGACGTTGCGTCTGGCGATCGCGGTATGGATGGCATCGGGGAGATCGGCGGAGTCTGGCCACTGACCGAGAATGTCCGCTGCCCGCATGCCGAGAGATGAAGGGATCGTCGGACCTGACGCGACAAGGTGTGGGCCGCCACCGACCACATCCGAGAGCACGAGGGTGATGACCCTGGCACGGGTCATCGACGCGAGTCCTCCGGCCTTCAGTTGCGAAACGCAGGCGCGACACTCGTTGATCTCGGCAATGGACAAGCCGCTGCGCAGAAGCCAGTCGTTCAGGATCCTGAGATCCTCGAGCGAAACGCCGTGGACCGGGACCTCGGCGGCGGTGCTTCCCCCGCCCGAGACGACCGCAATGACCAACCCGTCAGGATCGGCCGCCCGTACGACGTCTGCCAGCCTGTTCCCTGCGTCGATGCTTGATTCGTCCGGCACGGGATGACCTCCCACGAGGACGGTCACCCGAGGGTCGGTGCTGTCGTCGTATGGCGTTGCCACCGTCGCTGTCGCTGCTTGTGTGATGTCACATACGGCACGGGCCATCGACGGTGCCGCCTTGCCGACGCCGACAACCGTGATCTTGTCGGGCGTGAACCACCCGATCACGGTGCCGTCGAGGGTCACGATTCCGTTGTCCACCACAAGGTGGCGCGCAACACACGAAGCCGGATCCGCTGCCGCCAG
>CAZDIQ010000033.1:16351-18178 GCA_964505525.1 uncultured Acidimicrobiaceae bacterium
GCGTTCGCCACGATGTTCGTCACCGCACGTGTCAATGCGGCCGGTTTGCCCTCGACTGTCGAGTCATCGGCAGTGATGGTTACCGCGCGGTTCCTGCGTCGTTCGATCCGACGGGCGACCTGTTCGACGATCTCTACGAGCAGCACCGTCGAAACCGGTTCCTCGTCGTATCGATCGGTTGCGAGATCGACGACCTCGGCCACGAGTTCGGTGAGTTCCTCGACCTCGGCGTGGGCGGACTCGAGCATCTTGGCCCGCTCCTCCGCCGGAACCTCATGCCGTTGCAGGATCTCGAGGTTGGTGCGCAGTGCCGTGAGCGGTGTGCGCAGCTCGTGTCCGGCATCCCTCACCAGACGGGCCTGCTGCGCCCGTGCGGACTCCAACTCACCGAGCAACTCGTTGAACGCCATGCCGAGTTGGGCAACCTCGTCGGTCCCATTGACCTCGACCCTGCCGCCGAGCGTCTTGCTCGATGCGATCTCGGCGACTTCGTGTTCAAGCACACCGATCGGTTTGATGGCACTGCGTGCCACGAGGTATCCGAGACCGGCAGCCACAAGAATGCCGAGTGCGCTGCCGATGACGAGAAGCAGTGCGAGCCCGGCCAGCGTCGCATCGGCCTCAGCAAGCGGTCTTCCGACCTGGACGATCCTTGCGGGTTGTGTCTCTGCGAGGGCAGCGATCCGGACGTGGACGCCGTTGACCCATTCCGAGCGGAGATCGACCTCGCCGACCGTGAGGGATTGGGGTTCAGGAGCAGGCAGGATCAGCTCGCCCGCGGAAAAGTTGATGGCTCCGCGAAGCGTCGTGATCTGGAGGTAGGTGGTGTCGAACGCAGCGCGGGTTTCGCGGGGAAGCAAGGCGGCAATGCCTGCGAGAGGATCACGGATCCTCGCGGTGCCCGCACTGTCCTGGGGGATGTCGAAGCTCGTGATCTCGGAGTAGACCTCGACCCGTTCGGTGAGGCTCTCGTCGATCTGTCCGAGAATCTGGCTCCTGGCTCCGAAGAAGGCAGCGACCGATGCCACGATCACGGTGACCGTCACGGCGGCCGCCGCGACGAGGGCGATCCTGCGGGTGATGGTCATGCGTCGGAACGAAGAACGTACCCGACCCCGCGCACCGTGTGGATCAGACGGGATCGACCACCTTCTTCCGTCTTGCGGCGCAGGTAACCGATGTAGACATCGAGCGAGTTCGACGACGTGATGAAATCGATGCCCCAGATCTCCTCGTAGATCGTGTCGCGATCAAGAACGATCCCTGGCGTTCTTGCAAGGAGCTCGAGGAGGTCGAACTCGGTCTTCGTGAGATCGATCGGATCGTCACCACGGTGCACGGTGCGCGCACCGAGGTCGATGACCATGTCGTCATAGCGCAATACCCGCGACACATCACCGTCCGAGCGGCGCAGCAACGCGCGGATCCTGGCAAGGAGTTCATCGAGGGCGAACGGCTTGGTGAGGTAGTCGTCGGCACCTGCGTCGAGACCTTCCACCCTGTCGCCGACCGACACCTTGGCGGTCAGCATGAGAATCGGTGTGCGGTCCCCGCTCGCCCGAAGCCGTCGACAGACCTCGATGCCATCGACATGGGGCATCATCACATCGAGCACGATCAGATCGAACGACCCTTCCTGGACCGCGCTGAGCGCAACCGCACCGTCGCGAGCCGTTTCGATGCTGTAGCCCTCGAACCCCAGCGCACGTTCGAGCGCCTCGCGGACGGCGGGGTCGTCTTCGACGATCAGTATGGACGATGCAGAGTTGGGCACGTCGCAAGACTACGACGCATCCGTGAGTCCTCTGTGAAAAGAAGGTGAGACGA
>CAZDIQ010000034.1:0-7004 GCA_964505525.1 uncultured Acidimicrobiaceae bacterium
ACCCTGGAAACGACAGAAACCCCTGCAGCCGCAAGGGTTTCTGTGCGTGGGCGCTACTGGATTTGAACCAGTGACCCCTGCCGTGTCGAGGCAGTGCTCTGCCGCTGAGCTAAGCGCCCGCAGTCTGTGGAAGATAGCGACGGCTCCCCGGATACCGCAACGTTCAGGCGGCGAGGGCCTTCTTCGTCTGATCCCTGCGCCACATGAGGAAGGTGATGAGACCGATGAACACCTGTGGGAAGTAGGTTGCCGCCCGCCACACCAGCGTTGCGGCGAGTGCGCTGTCCTGATGCATGCCGAACGTCGCCAGCATCCCACTGATGATGGCATCGGTCGTACCGAGCCCGCCCGGAGGAATCGGTATGAACGTCGCCAGACGCCCGATGGCGAACGCGGCAAGACACTCGGTGGGGGTGATCGGACCGCCGAAACCGCCCTGGAGGGCGACAACGGCGAAGTACAGGATGGAGAACTGGATGAGCTGCTGACCGACGTTGGCAACCGTGATGAGGAGCCATCGATCCCTGACGACATCGATGATGCCTGCCCTGAACTCCACGATGGCATCGACGGCGTCGAAAGCGATGTCCTTCTTGATCACCCGGGCGCCCCACCCGATGATGGCGTTGCCCCAACCACCGATCCTGCGTGCGAACCCCTCGTCACGGAGGATGAGCGCAAACCCACCGATCATGACGACCACGAGGATCGCGGCGAATATCACCGCTGTGGTCTCGCCCGCACCGTTCTGGCCCGTCAGGGCGAGCAGGATGATGGCCACCAGCGGAAGGGACAGCGTCACGAGCGTGTTCCAGACGCCGGTGATCCCGATGGTCGCCGTGGTGGGCGTCGCCCTGTATCCGTAGCTCGTCATCATCGCAAACTGCACGGCGAGCCCGAATGCCCCACCGGCAGGGATCACGTTCGAGATCATGAATGAGGTCTGTCGCGTCTTGAACCCGTGACCGTATGCGAGTTCGGGCATCGCGGCCGTGTACGGGAAGACGAAGAACAGGATCAGACCGACGGTTGCAGCGACGATGAGTCCGAGCTGGGCGGAGGTCATGCCCTGGATGGCGGTCCACGCCGCCGCATAGTCGCCGAACTGCGGGAGAACGACGGCGAACACCACGATCAATACGACCAATGTGATGATCGTCCCGATGATTTGTTGCTTACCGAACTTCGCTTTGGGCGGCTGGGCTACGGCTTCGTTCGAGTCGCCATCTGTCGTCAATACGGTGCGTCCTTGTCGAGGCTCGGGAGCCGATCGGTCGATCGACTCATATCGCTACGACTCTAGACGACATACCCCACGCAGACCGTCATGCGCGTGACAGAATTTGAGGCGACGGCGGGACTCGAACCCGCGTACAGGGTTTTGCAGACCCTTGCCTAGCCACTCGGCCACGTCGCCGAATAGGAAAGGCGGCCTCGAGACCGCCTTTCCCTTCGAGCGGACGACCGGGTTCGAACCGGCGACCTCAACCTTGGCAAGGTTGCGCTCTACCAGCTGAGCTACGTCCGCGTCGGCGTGATGGTATCACGCACCGACTCTTTCTATGACCGCGACACACCCGTCGAACCGAACCCACCATCGCCCCGAACCGTGTCGTCAAGGGCTTCCACCTCGACGTATTCGGGTTCCTCCACCCGCATGATCACCAGTTGCGCAATGCGGTCCCCGACCTTGATTTCGAACGGTTCGTGGCTGTGATTCGTGAGCCCGACCCGCAATTCGCCCCGATAACCCGAGTCGATGAGACCGGGTGCGTTCGATACCGTGATACCTGATGTGATGGCCAATCCGGAGCGTGGGAGCACGAACCCGGCGAACCCATCGGGTATGGCCATCGAAAGACCGGTGCCGACGAGCGCCCTGCCCCCGGGTGCGATCGTGACGGCTTCGCTCGCCGACAGATCGGCACCCGCATCCCCCGGATGCGCCCGTGTGAGCATGGGAATACGTGCATGAGAGCGAACGACAGGTATCTTCATGGGCGGATTCTCCCACGGAGCGCGACCAGATGCCCAAACAACCGACCGGTGGCCAGGACGAAGGCGCATGGTTCCTTGAGGCCGTCGGTGCGACATCCCCGAAGCCGACGGGGTCAGAGGCGCTCTCGGAACTGACCAAGGAGAACTCGGTCGTCGATGCTGACGGCACTCCATCCGAGGGGTCGTCCCCGGACTCCGAGACGCCCGACGCCACTCCGACTCCGGCGAAGACCGGTGCCGAGACCACCGGAGAGTCGACTCGGATCGTCAAGACCACGCAGGTGACCTTCTCCTCGTTCGATGGTGACCCTGGCACCGCAAACTCCACATTCGCCCCGATCAGAGGCGACCGCGCCCTCGACGTCGGGTCGCTCCCCCCACCGGCGAAGCCGACCCCATCGGTGGCTCCTGTTGTCGCTGCGGGTGCGACTGCGGTCATGGCGTCGGCGTCAAGTCCGGCACAACCCGCCCCTGCACCTCCTGCGGCGCCTGCTGCTGCACCCGAGCGCGAGGTCGACCCGGAACTTGCTCGCCAGGTCCGGTCGGACCGCTCGTTCCGGTGGCCGATCGTGGCGGTTGTCGTTCTCATCGCCGTTGCGATCGGTGTCGCAGCCTTCTGGCTCCCCCGAGCCATGGAAGCCGAGGCGATCGCCACACGCCAGACGTACTACGACGCCACCGCCGCCGTTCGCAACCATCTCCCCGCGTCGCAGGCGGCCCTCGACGTCATCACCAACCCGGCGTCGACGAACGACCAGCTCAACGGATCCATCCCCGCCATCGCACAGCTCGACACGTTGGCGTTTGCCATGCGTGACGCTGCAGCGGAACCACTACCGACGGCCCTGCCCCTTCTGCCGAAGGACGCCATCACGGCGCTCGAGCCCCTCCAGGAGACGACCGCACTGCTCGGTGAGGAGGGGGACGGAATCGCCAAGCGCCTCGGCAACGCCTACATCTATCGGATCTCGATCCCCGTCCTGTTGTCGCCCGGGAACCTACCGATCTCAGCCGGCACCGAGACGATCAACACGATCAGCGTCACCCTCGCGGCGTCGCTCGCCGACGATGCCGCGGTGGTTGCAGAACTTCCCGACGACCCGACCTTTGCGACCGTGCAGACCTTGGCTATCGACTCCCATGCACGGTATGCCACCTGGCAGACCGAGTACCTCGCCGCCCTGACCAGCGGGGATTCCGATGCTGCCCAGACACTCATCGACGAGCTCAACGCCATGCGTGAGGCACTGAACGACGCCAACGGTGCGGCGCTCGCCTCGTTCCGTTTGGAGATGGACTCCCAGATCGTCACCTATGCGGTGGAGCTCGAGGTCCACATGACGGCGCTCACTCAGAGTTAGACGTCTCGGTGTCGAGTGAGGCCGCTTCACGCTCGAAGTCGCTTGCGTCCTGGAACTCCTTGTAGACCGATGCGAACCGCAGGTAGCTGACCTCGTCTATGTCCCTGAGTCCGTCGAGGACGATCCGCCCGATCTCGTCGGCGTGGATCGAGCCCTGGGATGTGTACGCCGCGCGTTCGACCGTCGCCACGAGGTCGTCGACGACATCCTGAGGAACTGGTCGATCGGCAAGGGTTATCTCCACCCCCACTTTGACCTTGGAGGCGTCGAACGGCTGACGTCTGCCGTCACGTTTGATGACCACGACAGCCGAAGGACGTTCGAATGTGGTGAACCTGTGCCCACAGCGCGGGCAGGCACGACGCCGACGTGTGGTCCGTCCCTCCTCGGCCGGACGGCTGTCGACGACCCGCGTGTCGTCGGTGGTGCAGAGTGGACATCGCATCGAAACACCCTAGACGCAATCGGGATGTGACGCCTTGGGGTGCAACAGTCGGTCGAACCCAGCAGCGTTGGGTCGCACCGGCAGATTCGGTCAGTTTCCATGTCTCGGCTCGAAGGACCGTTCGACCGACTATCCGAGGGTTCGTGCGGGATGGTCTAGTTGGAGATGACGGGTATCTCGATGACCTGGCCGACCTGGAGGGAACCGGCGTCGAGATTGTTCAGTCGTTCGATGACGTTCACGACGGCCCGTCGGTCCATGCCCTGCGGCCCGTACTCGGCGGCGATCTGCCAGAGCGTGTCGCCGCCACGGATGCGATATGACGTGGTCTGCGTCGGCTCGGGTGTTGCCTGAACAGCCGAGGCAAGGAGAAGAAGTATCACAACGACCGTGATGGAGATGATGGAGAGCGCTCGCATTCGTGCGCTTGCGATTGATGTCATACCTCTGGCTCCTTGTGCCTCGAACTGCCCAGACGGAGCCTTTCAGCTCCTACGACCAAGGTACGGATCGGGTGTGACACTTTCGGAGCGACCCGGGGGCGCCGCATCACTCTTCAGTCATGTGCCCAGATCACTTCTCCTGGCCACCACCCGACCGAACACCTGTTCGGTCATGAGTGCAAGGTATCGAACATGTGTTCGATTGTCAAGTCATTCCGATTGGGTCGCTGCGGTATGGGTTGCTCACGATCCGTTGGCGGATACACGGGCCGTACCTATCGTGACGAGCATGCTGTACACACGCGGTCGGATTCGGCTCATTGCCCTATGCCTGTTGGCTTCGTCATTCGGAGCCTTGAGTGGCGTCGGCCTGGTCGGACCCGCATCGGCATGCTCGTGGGTCGAACCGCTCACGATGCAACAGGTCGCTGAGGTCCTCCGACATGGCGATAGTTCCGTTTTGGATGACTGGCCATTCATCCCGTCGTCGATTGTCGGCGTCTTCGACCGCAAGGTCGTCCGCGTATGGCCGAGCGACGGCGTCTTTGAGGATGCCAGCGGTGCAGTGACGACCGAATATTGGGGTGAGCCACCGCCGTTCGACATCGCGGTCTTCGGTGGTGCGACCATCTACTCGCCACCGACCACCTCGAGCTGTGGGCCGACACCACCCGTACCTCCGGTTGGTGCCGTGTCGTACGCTGCCGAACTGAGCACCGGCGGGTCCGTGGCCATCGCAGTCGATGCGCTCACAGCAGACGACCGAGCGCTTCTCGCCGATGTCCTGGGCGGTCCCCATGCTGCCCCGGTCGTCGATGTCCCTGAAGGTTTCCCTTACGACGGGACGACGCAGAGCGCGACAACCTCAAGTACCAGCACTCTCCCCGGACCCGGCGACACCGAGCCTCAGGCACTCACGGAGCCCGCGTCCGATGACGATGACTCTGTCCCCGTCCTGCTGATCGTCTCCGGAGTTGCGGCTGTGATCATCGTCGTGGTCGGTGTCGTAGCCAGGATGCGTCGATCGCCAGACGGTACATGACTGAGGACCAACCTTCTCGGCCACCCCTCGTGCGCAAAGGACCCCTCCAATTCGCCAATCGAACATATGTTTGGTCAGAGTGGAGAAGTGCGCTAGCCTTCGGTCGACGAAGGAGGCCATGTGGCAGATCGAACAGCACTCACGACCAGGCAGCGAGAGATTCTCGACCTCATCAGCTCGACGGTGGCCGAGCGCGGCTATCCACCGTCTGTGCGTGAGATCGGTGATGCAGTGGGGCTGAGTTCTCCTTCCACGGTGCACAGCCACCTCTCGACCCTTGCATCGGAGGGCTACATCCGGCGCGACCCTACCAAGCCGCGTGCCATCGAGGTGATCGAGCCCGACGGCGCAATCCACATCTCACGGGCCGCGGTGCGCGACGTACCTCTTGTCGGACATATCGCTGCAGGCTCACCGATCCTCGCCGAGGAGGACATCGAAGAGGTCTATCCGCTCCCGACGGAACTGGTCGGGCAGGAGCCCGTGTTCATGCTGAGGATCCGCGGTGACTCCATGCTGAACGCCGGCATCCTCGACCGTGACTATGTCGTCGTCCAGAAGCAGGAGACGGCGAGGAACGGTCAGATCGTCGCCGCACTCGTCGACGGTGAGGAGGCGACCGTCAAGCGATTCGAGAAGAACGACATCGGCGTCGTGCTCCACCCCGAGAACGACAGCTACGAACCGATGGTGTTCTCCGGCGGTGTTGCCATTCTCGGTGTCGTTGTCGCGGTCCTGCGCAGGGTCGACTGACCCTCAGTCGATCGTCCCACTGAAGACGGTCTCGCCCGGACCCTCCATCCACGCCCCGGCGTCATCGATGGAGATCGAAAGCTCGCCACCACGGAGATGGACCGTGATCGGTTCTTCGACGTCACGCACCTTGTGGGCCATGTATGCGGCGGCGGTGGCTCCCGTGCCGGACGCCTCGGTCTCGCCGACGCCACGCTCCCAGATCCTTGCCTTGATCCCCGCGCCGTCCTCCAACACCTCGACGAACTCGACGTTCGTGCGGTTCGGGAACATCGGATCGTTCTCGACCCTCGGGCCGATCGACTCGACATCGACACTGTCCACGTCATCGACGAAGATCACGGCGTGCGGGTTCCCGATCGACAACGGATGGATGGCCTGACCGGCCACGGAAAGCGTCTCGGTCCTGTACCCCTGGGGGACCCCCACGAATGCTCGCACGGTGTCACCGAGGACCACGACGGGATGATCCCCCACGACGGTTTCCACGATGAATTCAGGGGACGTCACCCATTCACGGGCGTACGCCATCTTTGCGATGCACCGCAGCCCGTTCCCGCACATCTCGACCTCGCCACCGTCAGCGTTCCAGTACCGCATCGACACGCGGTCATCTGCGATCGGCTCGATCACCAACACGCCGTCGGCGCCGACGCCGGTCCTGCGGTCGCACCAGCGCACCACGTCGGCGGCATCGGGTTCATAGGGTCCATCGACGACGATGAAGTCGTTCCCGAGCCCCTGGACCTTCACGAAGTCCACGTTGTGTTCTCCTCTATGTGGCGAGCAACGGCGTCGATGCGATCGGTGGTGCCATCCTGCCACGGCATCCACGCAATACGAGGATCACGACCGAAGTATGTCCTTTGACGCTTGACGAGTGCCCTCGTCGACGCCTTCGCCCTTTCGACTGCTGATGGAAGACTATCGGCACCAGCGACGACGTCGAGCAGCTCCCGGTA
>CAZDIQ010000034.1:7104-18156 GCA_964505525.1 uncultured Acidimicrobiaceae bacterium
GCCCTCACGACCCTGCGGGGATTCGCCATGTCAACGACCGCTGCGGCGCCGGGATCCATTTCGAGCAGGGCTGCTTGCGCCTCGTCGGTCGACATGGTCTCGATCTGCGCACGAACCGAGGCATCGGTCGGCGCAAAGGTGAGTGGGTCGACGATGGATCTGAAGTGGAGACCCGATCCGCCGGTGATGATGTATCGGGTGTCCGGTGACCCCGACTCCAAGACGTGTCTGGCTTGCGTCTGGAACTCGGTGACGGTGAAGTCGTCGGCGGGGTCTGTCACATCGATCATGTGGTGACGGACGTGCTCCCGGACATCCGTGGATGGCTTGGCCGTGCCGATGTCCATGCCCCGATACACCTGCATGGAGTCGACGGAGATGATGTCTGCGCCGTAGCGTTGCGCAATCGCCTCAGCGACTTCCGACTTTCCCGAGGCGGTGTGGCCGAGTATCGCTACGACGCTCAGGAAACCAGCTCCCCTTTGAGGAAGTGGGCCGCTGCCTCGGTCACATCCACGGTGAGGAACGAACCCGGATCCCACTCGCCACGAACGTGGACGATCCGATTGCCACGGGTCCGGGTCGTGGCCATCGAGGGATCCTTCTTCGACGGTCCCTCGACCATCACTGAGACCCTCGTTCCGATCTGTTCGAGGTTGCGCTCATAGGTGATGGCGTCCTGGAGTGCGGTGAGGCGGGCGAAGCGTTCGCTCACGACATCGGGCTCGACCTGGTCGTCCATGACCGCTGCGGGCGTGCCGGGCCTCGGCGAGAACTGGAACATGTATGCGGTGTCGAATCGTGCGGCGGCCATCGTGTCGAGCGTGTCCTGGAAGTCCTGCTCGGTTTCACCGGGGAACCCGACGATCACATCGGTGGATGCGGCGAGGTCGGGGACGATCGATCGCATCATCTCGAGCTTCTGGAGGAACCGTTCGCTCGTGTAGCCGCGATGCATCCTCGCGAGGATCCGGTTGCTGCCCGATTGCAGGGGGAAGTGGATCTGTTCGCACACGGCCGGCGTCTCGGCCATGGCGTAGGCGACATCGGGTCGGAAGTCCTTCGGATGTGGTGACGTGTACCTGATCCGCTCGATCCCCTCGACGTCGCCGACCCGACGGAGCAGATCGGCGAACAGCGGGCTCCGCCCGTTCAGGTCGAGATCACGTCCGTAGGAATTCACGTTCTGCCCGAGGAGGGTCACTTCCTTGACGCCATGGGCCGCGAGTCCCTCGACCTCGCGGATGACGTCGCCCGGGCGTCGTGAGATCTCGGCACCCCTGACGATGGGAACGATGCAGAACGTGCACCCGTTGTTGCAACCGATGGTGATCGTGACCCAGGCGGAGTGTTCGGACTCACGATGCACGGGGAGCCCACTCGGGATGTCGGCGACTGTCCTCGTCTCGTTCCAGATCTCGGTGATGGGTCCCCACTCGTCGGCATGATCGAGGAGATCGACGACGCGGTGCACGTTGTGGGTCCCGAACACGACGTCGACCCAACCCGCGCGCTCCTGGATCATGTCGCGCTCTTTTTGTGCGGAGCAGCCTCCGACGGCGATCCGGAGACCGGGGCGTTCGTCCTTGAGGCGTTTGAGGGAACCGAGGTAGCCGTAGAGCTTGGTGTCCGCGTTCTCCCGGATCGTGCAGGTGTTGAGGACGATCAGATCGGCGTCGTCGGCGGAATCGGTCGGCACCATCCCGTCGGATTCGAGGAGACCGGCGATCCGCTCGGAGTCGTGTTCGTTCATCTGACATCCGAACGTCCGGACGAAGTACGACTGACCCTCGCGGGTGCGCGGACGTACTTCCTTCACACCCGGCATACCGAGCAGTGTGACTTCGGACATGATGCTCCAGCGATCTAGCGGGCGAAATCCTTGGCCCGGTACTCACGGATGACCGTGACCTCGATCTGACCCGGATACTGTAGGTCGTTCTCGAGTTTCCTCGCGATGCTGCGTGCAAGATCCTGGGAACCGAGATCATCAAGGGTCCCGGGGTCGACGACCACCCGCACCTCACGCCCTGCCTGGAGGGCATACACCTTGTCGACCCCGTCGAAGTTGCGGGCGATCTCCTCGAGACGCTCGAGCCTGCGCACGTACGACTCGAGGGCCTCACGGCGCGCACCTGGCCTCGCCGCGCTCACCGCGTCGGCCGCCTGGACGATCACGGCCGTCAGGGTGCGGGGCTCGACCTCGTTGTGGTGGGCCTCGATGGCGTGGACGACGGCGGCATCCTCACCGAACCGACGTGCGATCTCGGCACCGATGATCGCATGGGATCCTCCGACCTCGTGGCTGACGGCTTTGCCGATGTCGTGAAGGAACGCCGCTCGCCTGGATTCCGCCTCGTCGACACCGAGTTCTGCCGCGAGCATCCCCGCGATATGGGCGGACTCGACGAGATGGTCGAGGACGTTCTGTCCATAGCTCGTGCGGTACTTGAGGCGACCTATCAGGGTGGTGAGCTCGGGGTGGAGCCGGCTTATGCCGACTTCGAGCATCGCCCACTCACCGGCATCGCGGATGGACTGCTCGACCTCGTCGCGGGCCTTCTCGTACGCCTCCTCGATCGACGTCGGGTGGATCCGTCCGTCCTCGACGAGACGCTCGAGTGTGCGACGGGCGATCTCACGACGGACGGGATCGAACGTCGACACGCTCACGGTTTCGGGTGTGTCGTCGACGATCAGATCGACACCGGTCACGGATTCGAACGACCGGATGTTGCGCCCATCGCGTCCGATGATCCTGCCCTTCATGTCGTCGGACGGGATCACCACCGCCGAGATCGTTGCTTGCGAGACGACGTCGGACGCCATGCGTTGGATGACGGTTGCGAGGATGCGCTTTGACCGCTTGTCTGCCTCTTCTCGCGCCCGCGTCTCCATGTCGCGCACGAGGACCATGGCATCACGCCTGGCCTCGTCCTCGACCTTCTCCAACAATTCGGCCTTTGCCGCCTTGCTGTCGAATCCCGCGAGCGCTTCGAGTTCCATGCGGGCGTCTTCGGCGATTCGTGCCGCGTCGGCCGTTGCGAGGTTTGCGGCCTTCTCCTTCTCGATCACCAGTTCTTCACGCTGGGCAAGGTTCTTGGCGCGCTGTTCGAGCGTTTCGGACCGTTGGTTGATGCGCTCTTCCTGCGACCCGATCTCGACCTTGCGGTGTTCGAGCGTCGCCTCTTCGCGGTCGCGGTAGGTGTCGGCCTTCGCCCTGCTCTCCTCCTCCGCACGGGCAAGGATTTTCTGCGCCTCGATGCGGGCATCCGAGAGAATCTCCTCGGGCGCCTGTGGCACCCTCACGAGTTTCCGTCCGATGAAAAGGCCCGCAAGGAACACTCCGGCGATCACCGCCCCTGGGATGATCAGATTCAGGATCTGGTCCACGTCGTCCTCGTTTCAGGACCCACCACAAACGACCGTGCCGAGCCATACACGGCTCGGCACACACACGACATACTTGGGACTGCGGGGTTTCCCCTACATCACTTCGTATCTCGACATCGTTCGGTCATTGCTTGTTTCGGGTTTCAGTGTTGGTGTGTGTGTTGTGACCCGATGGTACCGCATCAGGTGCTTTCTGGGAACGCGAAATCTGCGCATCCTCGGCAGGGTGGCTACTCGTCGTCCGGTGCACCTTCCTCATGTGCCGATTCGCTGACGGATTCGGCGGCAGACTCGGATCGTGGTGCCGAATCCTCGTCGTCGATCACGCCCACCGAACGCAGAACCTGATCCTGGAGTTGCATGGCCAGTTCCGGGTTCGCCCTGAGATGGTCCTTGGCCTTCTCCCTGCCCTGACCGAGCTGGTCACCGTCGTAGGTGTACCAGGCGCCGGCCTTCTGGACGATGCCTTCCTCGACTGCGACGTCGAGCAGGCTGCCCTCGCGGGATATGCCCTCACCGAACATGATGTCGAACTCGGCCAGTCTGAACGGTGGAGCGACCTTGTTCTTGACGATCTTCGTACGGACCCGGTTCCCGATGTTCTCGGTGCCGACCTTGATGGCCTCGATGCGGCGGATATCGATGCGTACGCTCGCATAGAACTTCAGTGCACGACCACCAGGTGTCGTTTCTGGAGAGCCGAACATCACACCGATCTTTTCACGGATCTGGTTGATGAAAATCGCCGTCGTATGTGAGCGGTTGATGGTTCCCGAGAGCTTGCGCAGTGCCTGTGACATGAGACGGGCCTGGAGACCGACGTGCGTGTCGCCCATGTCGCCTTCGAGTTCCGCTCGGGGTACGAGTGCTGCCACCGAGTCGATGACGACCACGTCGAGCGCCCCGGAGCGGATCAACATGTCGGCGATCTCGAGTGCCTGCTCGCCGGTGTCTGGCTGCGAGATGAGAAGTTCGTCGATGTCGACACCGATTGCCCGTGCATAGATCGGATCGAGAGCATGCTCAGCGTCGATGAAGGCGGCGTTTCCACCATTGCGCTGGGCCTCGGCGATGACATGGAGCGCCAGGGTCGTCTTCCCCGAGGACTCCGGTCCATAGATCTCGACCACGCGACCGCGAGGGAGACCACCGATACCGAGTGCAAGGTCGAGGGACAGAGCGCCCGTCGGGATGATGTCCATCTTGCGGATCTCGTCGTTACCGAGACGCATGATGGCGCCCTTGCCGAACTGCCGCTCGATCTGGGACATGGCCGTCTCGAGGTTCTTGCCCTTCTCGGCTCTTTCCTTGTCATCTGGCGGTGTCGCCATGTGCGGTTCCTTTCGTCGTTGTCCATCAACGTACCGAGCCCGTGTGACAGATTTCGCAATCAGTAGGACGAGCATAACCGAACACGTGTTCGATGCAAGGATCCTTCAGAGGGCAGAGGACAGAGGACAGAGGGCGGTGTCTCCGCGTACCCTGGGTTCTGCGGGTACATAGATGTGATTTCCCCAGCCCACAGAACGAACCGGAGCGAGCTTTCGCTGTCAGCAGCAAGGCGGATGGATGATGGGCGATGTCCAGCACGGTGCCTGTGCGGATCTTGAAACCGCACGGCGTTCTTGAATCCCGAATCTTGGCAAGTTCTTCGACGTTGCAGTTTTCCGCTGCCCTGGAACATGACGCAGATCTGACTTCACGGTCGCCGACACTCACCAATGAACAAGAAACCCATGTCCCCGAGCTGAAAATCGTGATACGCTGCGTGGTGTCGGGTCAGAAGGTAGATGTCCTGCTGCCACTCAACAGAAGGCATTGAGAATCTTGAGAGAACTCACGCGGACACGTCGCTCTAGGGTCGAGATCGGATTCTTTGCAGCCGTCCTCGCCATCGTTCTACTCGCTGCGAATCCCCTCGGTGCGACCAACGTGGGTTCGGCAGGGACTCCAGGTACCGCCGGAACCACAAACGGCGTTTGGTACACCCCCGACGCCGCATGGAAGGTCGCCAAACGTGATCTCACTTCGACCTACTCGACTGGGGTGACGAACGCGATCGCCCAATCGTACAATCCCACGGACCTAAGTGTGACAGTCGTGACCGCGGCGACATGCACGAACCTGACACCGCATTTTCACGACGTCTGCGTGTTCGACAGTGACTACGGCAACAATGGCGTCAACGGATGGAATCAGTGCGCGGGCGTCACGACCGGAAGCCACCCGAATCAGGTCTGCAGCCTGCAGTATGTGAAGATCAACACTCGCTACTCGCCTCCTGCAACGCGTGTGGCGTGCCACGAGCTCGGCCATTCGGTTGGTCTGCGGCACACAAACGCGAACGACTCCTGCATGAAGAGCTCGGCGGACGGGGGCTCTGCTTCCGTTTTGACGAGCCACGACAAGTCACACCTCAATGCCCGCTACTAGCGCTCCGGCACTGTCATCGAGAGGAAGCACGCGCTTCATCGTCACCCTCAAGGAGAACTAGAATTGACCAACCAACGAAAACGTACCTCGCCAAGGGGCATGCACCGTGTTGGCCATCGGGAACGTTCACGCCGACACCAGGTGCTAAGGGGATCCGCAGCCGTCGCGATTGCTGCCACCGTTCTGTTGGCAAGCTGCTCGGTCGGGAATTCTGCCAACTCCGAAGCGAACTCTCCAACCGGTGGCGGTGCGCCCGCTGGCTCGATGGGCGATCCCTGGGAAACGCTTCGAATCACGGGCGACGAAGTTGAGGGATACGCAACACTGTCCGACATGGCAGGCTCGGCCGACGCCGTCGTCCTGGGAACAATCAACGGCGTATCGCTTGGCCGCACCATCCAGGGCGATGCCCCAGAGGACCAGGTGTTCTATGCCCAACTCGACATTCACGTGGACGAGACGCTCACAGGAACGAACCTCACGGACGACACCATCCCGATGGAGCTCCTGGTTCTCGCACCGACATCGGACGCCGCCCTCAAGGTCATCGCCGACCTATCAGCCAGTACGGTCGGTAGTGAGTTTCTCGTGTTCCTGAGAGACAAGGGTGGGAGCGAGTCCGGGTTGTACCGCCCTGTCAATTCGAACGGACTCTGGACGGGAACATCGAGGGGTGCACTCGACACCCCGCTCGCCGAGTCGACACCTGAGTCCCAAGGTCTGTACCAGGACGAACTCAACGGATCATCCCAACTCCAGGACCTCGCCGCGCTCGTTCGGAACGGGTGAACGCCGGTTTCAGTTCACAGTTGTCAGTTCAGAGAGATGATGGATTTCGGATTCCTCTCAGAGGACAGAGGACAGACCCGGCGAGGTGTTGGCGGAAAGCGGTGAGCGTGCTTCGTTCTGTGGGCTGGGGACCCACATTTATGTACCCGCAGAACCCTGGGTACGCGAACACCCGTGCTGGCAGCGCTGGACGCAAGATCGTCGGCCTCACCCGTGAACTCCCAGCTCGCAGGCTCGCATGTCCCCCTGGCTCGCAAGCTCGCCCGTCAGGCTGAAGGGAGGACGCGAAGACAGTGCGCACGCGGAAAGCGATCTTGCTTCTTGAATCTGATCAAAGCGCAAACTCATGCCTCGGTACATACACCGGGCCTGTTCTCGTTGATGTTGTTTGGTACAGGGTGAGGGCGGTTACTTGCACGGGGACGCGGATGTCGTCGAGGGCGGATGCGATCGGTGACACGTCACGAAGCGGGCGGACGCGGCTGAGGGTCAGGTGGGGGACGTATGGCCTTCCCTCGGGTTCGAAGCCGACTTCCGTTGCCGCCTCCTCGGCCGTGGCAGCCAGTTCGTCGAGTACGCCCGTGGGATCATCGATGGCGGCGTATACGACCGATGCCTTGGTGAGCCGGGGAAACGCTCCGAGACCCTCAACCCAGACACGGCCGGGCGGCGAGTCGAGCAGGGATTCCGTTCGTTCCGCAAGACGGTCGACCTCGAGCTCGGTGGCCTCGCCGACGAACCTCACCGTGATGTGCCAATTGCTTGCAGGTGTCCGCTTGCCTGGGACTATCCGTGACAGGCCGGCATCGGCAAGCGAAGCCGCAAGCGCATGACGCTCCTCATCGGACAGACCCACGGCGAAGAAGACATTCCCACTCACGATGCTCACCCGTTGTCGACGGTCGCTCCCACCATCATCGCTCCCACTTTCAGGATCTCTCGAGGGCGGTCCGCACGAGGTGAAGGGCGGCTGTGGCCGTGTATGCCCTGACGCGTTCACGGTCGCCCGGCATCACGAACGTCTTGACGATCTCGACGGTCGGTGTTGCGACGGCGACGATCATCGTGCCGACCGGTTTCTCCATGGGTTCTGGCCCGGCCGAACCGGTGACCGCCACGGCAACCTCGACATCGAGCACCTCGCGAGCACCGCGTGCCATGGCCGCCGCCGTCTCTTCCGACACCACACCGAACCGATCGATCAAGGCGTCGTCGATACCGAGCAACGACTGCTTCAGATCGGTCGCATAGGCAACGATCGATCCGCGGAACGTGGCGCTCGTACCACCGAGCATCGTGAGACGTCGGGCGATGAATCCACCGGTGGCCGATTCAGCGGACCCGACATGCCATCCCCGCTCGAGCAGTCGGTCGTGGATCACCTGTTCGATGGTCTCGTCGTCTGCCCCGAAAATGAAGTCCCCCATGCGCTTGCGGACCTCCTGCTCGAGCGGTGCGATCAACGTGTCGGCCTCGCTCTGGGTCGAAGCGAAGGCGGTGAGGCGGATCTTGATCTCGCCGGCAGAGGCGAGGAACGCGACGGTCGGGTTCTCCGACCCATGGAACAGATCGTCAAGAATCTCTCCGACCTTGGCCTCCGCCATCCCCCAACTGCGCAGCACCCGGCTGGACATAACACCCGCCGATGTGCCCGACCGGGAACGAAGGAAGGGCATGACCGACTCATCGAGCATCGCACGCATCTCCTCGGGTACGCCCGGGAGACAGAACACCCAGCACCCGCGGATGTCGGCACGGAATCCTGGCGCAGACCCTTTGTGATTGTCGATCACGACCGAACCCTCCGGGCGGAACGCCTGCTTGAGATTCGACTCGGAGAACTCCCTCCCCCGTTGTACCGCCTGTTCGCGCATCTTGTCGGCGTATGCCTCATCGAAGACGAGCGGAACGCCTGCCACAGCGGCGACGCTGTCACGTGTCACGTCGTCCTGGGTCGGTCCGATTCCGCCCGTGATGATGAGCGCATCGCAGCGAGCCACGGCCGCCGCGATCGCTTCGTCCATCCGTTTGGCGTTGTCCCCGATGACCGACTGTCTGACGTGGGTAACTCCCGATTCGGCGAGCCTACGGGCGATATCGGCGGCGTTGGTGTTGACGATCTGACCCAGGAGCAGCTCGGTGCCGACCGCAAGACTCTCGACGATCAATTCACCACCTCGGCCGACAGATCGGAGCCATACGCACCGGTGATCGTCGCCGTCACCCACTCCCCCGGCTCACCCCGGTCGAGCAGGATCATGCCGTCGATCTCGGGAGCCTCGCGGTAGGAACGTCCGACTGCTTGACCGTCCTCGACCTGGTCGATCAACACCTTGAACGTCGACCCGACGACGTCGGCATTGGCCTCCGCCGTGATGTCATCCTGGATCTGCTGGACGTACCGGAGCCGTTCGGTGATGAGGTCGTGGGGCAGATGATCGGGCAGATCCATGGCGGTGGTTCCCTCCTCGGCAGAGAACGGGAAGAACCCCGCCCAGTCGAGACGAGCCTCGGTGAGGAACTCTACGAGCGTCGCAAAGTCATCCTCCGTCTCACCGGGGAACCCGACGATGAACGACGACCGCGTCGCCGCCCTTGGAACCTGGGCGCGTATGCGACCGATGAGGTCGAGGTGTTTGTCTCCACTGCCGGGTCTGCGCATCGATCGGAGCAGCGTCGGGGATGCGTGTTGAAGACTGAGGTCGAAGTAGTCGGCGATCGTCGGATGGCTTGCCATGATGTCGATCAGCCCGGGACGGATCTCGCGCGGATACAGGTAGTAGAGCCTGAGCCGGTTGAGACCTTCGACATCTGCGGCTTCCCGAACGAGGGCTTCGATACTCCCCTCCCCGTTGTCGCGCCCGTACGCGGCAAGATCCTGCGCGACGAGGACCACCTCCTGGACGCCACCGGCGACGAGACCTTCGATCTCGGCGAGTATCCCGGCACCGGCGCGGGACCGCTGTTTGCCGCGGATGAGTGGGATCGCACAGAAGGCACACGTCTTGTTGCACCCTTCGGCGACCTTCACATAGGCAAACGGGGTGGACGGTGTCGGTCGGTGGACGATCTCGAGGATGTCCATGTTGGTCCGCTTCACGCCGCTGATCTCTATCGGGTGCCAACCCATCATCGAGTCGAGCTCGCCCACGAGTTCGCCGTATCGTTCGAGACCAATGACGGCATCGGCCTCGGGCAACGCAGCGATCAGCTCCGCCTCGTAGCGCTGCGCCATGCACCCGATCACCACAAGCCGTGCGTCGTCACGCTTTGCGGAGGCAAGGTCGAGGATCGTTTCGACAGACTCTCTCCGTGCGTCCTCGATGAACCCGCATGTGTTGACCATGACGACATCGGCCGACTCGGGTGTGAGTGCATCGACATATCCCGACGTCCCGAGCATCGACTGGATCTTGTCCGAATCGACCTGATTCTTGGAACAGCCGAGCGTGGTGAGCCAGACGGTCGGGGCGGTTGTGGAGGCGGTCATCGATTCGAGTGTAAAGGCACAGCCATGCGGCAGTCGCCTCTTCTACCCGAAAGGGACGTGCGACATCACACGATTGTCGAACGTCACATGACCGTCGTAGCCGACGGATCTGGCCAACGCCACAGCCTGGTCGCGGTCCCGACCGCACTGCTCGGCACGGTGGGCGTCGGAGGCGATGGTGATCGGCACACCGTTGGCATGCATACGTGACAGCAGATCAACGTGCGGATACATCTCATTCGCCGGCTGATACAACCCGGCTGTCGACACCTCGACCGCCACTCCCGACCTGCCCGCGGCAGCAGCGAGTGTGTCGTAAAGGTCGAGAGGTGGGGAATCGAGGAATACACCTTGTTTCTTGACCACATCGGAGTGGGCTAGCACGTCGACGGCTCCCGACGATGCAAGTTCGGTCTCGATCGCGAAGTAGTCCTCATACGCCTGTTCGTTGCCACGCCGATCGAACTCGTACCGGTGCTCCTCGAGGTCGATGCCCCACGCACCGAGCCAGTGCGTCGAGCCGATCAGAAAGTCGAAGGGATACGGCTCGAGGAGTTTCAGGACCGATTCGATCGTCTCGGGGAAAAAGTCGACCTCGAGTCCCAGAAGGACCGGGAGACCTCGGTCCTTGGCGCTCAGGACGGCGTCGACGTACTTGTCGAGTGAGAGCACCCGCTCGCCTGCGACGTACGCGGCCGTCGACACGGCCAAATCCCGGTTCGGATCCGATTCCCACCACTGACCGAGTGCATCGGCGGACTCGACACATCGATACAGGTGCTCGGTGAACCCGACCTCCGTGGCACCGTTGAGAGCGGCGTTCTCCACATACGCCTCGATATGCCCATCGGGATAGACGCCGGGCGGCGGTCCGACGAGCCCGGATCCGCCGTGTGGATGAAGATGCGTGTGGTAGTCGCCCATTCGAGCGATCGTAGTCCAGAGTC
>CAZDIQ010000035.1:0-2612 GCA_964505525.1 uncultured Acidimicrobiaceae bacterium
AGGATCGCAATCGTGTTGTTGATGATCGTCGAGGTCGGATTCGTCGTCGGCGTGATGGCCCCGATCACCCCGTACGGGGCGAACTCCGTCACCGTCATCCCCTTGTCACCGGTGACGACCTGGGGCTCGAGGTCTTCTGGGCCGGGCGTCCTCTCGATGACGAGGTGGTTCTTGAGGATCTTGTCATCGGCACGGCCGAGACCGGTTTCCACTCGGGCCATGTACGCGAGTCGTTCGTTGTTCTCTCGCATCGACGCCCTGATCGACTCGATGATCTCCTTGCGTGCGTCGAGCCCACTCGACTGGTACTCGGAGAACGCCCGCTTTGCGGCTCGGACAGCCTCATCGACGGTCGCGAAGACGCCGTCACCGAGGTCCTCGTCCTCCGCTTCGACGGCTTGGGCTGCGGCGAGCGCGCTCGATGCCTTGCCTTCGATGTCGCCATGGGCAACCCGCGCCTTGACACGGGTGATGATGTCCTGGATGTCCGCGTCCGTCAGGTTTGCCATGTCACTTCACATACACCGTGTCGCCGTCGACATCCCACTGATCGACAATGGCCATGATCACGGCATCACAGGGCTTGTCCTTGGTCACAGCCGTCTGGCGTGCAGAGCTACCGCTTGCATACAGGACCACTTCCCCGACGCCTGCACCGACACTGTCGACCGCAATGACGTATCCGCCCTTTGGTTCGCCGGTTTCATCGAGCTGTCTCACCACGAGAAGCGGGAGTCCTTCGAGGAGCGGTTCCTTGCGCGACGCGACAAGCGTTCCTGTGACTCTTCCGAGATTCACCTGTGCTCCCTTCGATCGGTCCGATCACATGACGGAACCCGATCAGCCGACGGCGTCTTGTGCTTCTTCCGAGCGACCGAGCGGGAGAATGAGGTCGAGGTTGACGTGTGGGCGTGCGATCACGTGGGTTGCAATCACTTCACCGACCTTCTCCCCTCCCCTGACTCCGGCATCGACGGCGGCCTTCACGGCTGCGACGTCACCACGGATGATGGCTGTCACATAGCCGCCACCCGTCTCCTCATAGCTCACGAGTTCGACCTTGGCAGCTTTCACCATCGCGTCTGCTGCCTCGACCATCGCCGCGAAGCTGCGGCACTCGATCATTCCCAATGCGTCTGACATGGATCCTCCTATGGATCTATACGTGTCGTGTTGATGTTTCGTTTGCTGTGCATGACTGTTCTCAGGACGCGCGACCGTCGAGACCTTCCAATGCCGCCACGGCGGCCCGCCAGCCGACCTCGACGTCCTGTTCCTCGCCACCGAGATAGATCCTCCCGACGGCCCCGAACGCCCGCACCTCAAGGACATTGATGTTCGACGCCTTCTCGGCCTCGTTGGCTGCGAGGGCTGCGTATGCGGCCGGGCCGCACTCGAGGACGTAGAGGGTCTGACCGGGGATGATCATCTGCCCGTGCCTCGTGCGGTTGATGAGCTGGGCGTGGTGGTCGTCGATCCGACGGATGATCTGGGACGTATGGACGACCGGTTTGAGGCGATCCGACTCCGCAAGACCGAGCGACTCGAGAATCGCCTCACCCGCAGCGCGCGTCTCTGACTGATCCGGAGAGTGCACCTCGAGAAGCCCGAAGACACGTTCGATGATCTGCATCCCCGGCTTGACATTCGTCGCCTTCAGGGCGACATCGGTGAGACGGTTGATCTCGATACCTGGCGCCACCTCGACGAAGAGCGCGGCTTCACCTGCGAGCGGAAGGAATCCCTGGGCGGTCGTCCCCATGAACGCGGCGTACTGGGGCTGCAGAGAGTCGAGGAACGCATACGAGCGCAGCTCAATACCGCTGGTCATCACTGTCTCCTTCGCTGCCACTGACAATCTGGACCCCGGCAGATGCGCCGATCCGGGTCGCGCCTGCGGCGATCATATCCTCGGCATCCTCAAGCGTCCGCACACCTCCGCTCGCCTTGACCCCCATCGTCGGTCCGACGGTCTCTCGCATCAACGCAACGTCGTACACCGTGGCGCCTCCTCCGCTGAACCCTGTCGACGTCTTGACGAAGTCCGCCTTCGCCTGGCGGGCAAGCGACGATGCGATCACCTTCTCCTCATCCGTGAGGAGCGCCGTCTCGAGAATCACCTTCACGATGGCACCGCCCTCGTGCGCGGCGTCGGCGACCTTCTCGATGTCGCTGCGCACCAGGTCGTGATCCCCCGACTTGAGAGCGCCGATGTTGATCACCATGTCGACCTCCCTCGCTCCGTCGCGAAGGGCTCGGCGAGCCTCCATGGCCTTGATCTCGGGAGTCGTGGCACCGAGCGGAAACCCGATGACGGTGCAAACCTTCACCGACGAACCTCTGAGTCGCTCGGCGGAGCGCTTGACCCACGTCGGATTGATGCACACCGATGCGAACCCGTACTGCATCGCTTCGTCGCACATCGTGTCGATCTCGTCCGCCGTGGCGTCGGGACGCAGCAACGTGTGATCGATGTACTTGGCGAGGTCGAGCGGGACATCCTCGGCTTCACCGTGGAACGAGACCCTGTCGGCACCGTTTGCGACCACCTGCCGAAGCTTCTCGGGTGTTGCGCATATGTCGGAGCGCTCAGCGAGTGCCGACAGCACCTC
>CAZDIQ010000035.1:2712-18051 GCA_964505525.1 uncultured Acidimicrobiaceae bacterium
GCTTCTCGGGTGTTGCGCATATGTCGGAGCGCTCAGCGAGTGCCGACAGCACCTCTCGGGTCACGATCTCGATGAGCTGGTCGCGGCTGACATCGGTCATGGTCAGCTCCCCGTCCGTTCGAGTTCGTTGATCTTGTCGACACGTTCGGCGTGCCTGCCCTCACCGAACGGTGTTGCAAGGAACTCCTCGACGATCTGCATCGCAAGGGCATCACCTGTGAGCCCGGCACCAAGGGTGAGCACGTTTGCGTGGTTGTGCTCCCTTGCGTTACGAGCCGTGGACAGGTCGTAGCAGAGCGCCGCCCTGACCCCTGCGATCTTGTTCGCAGCCATACACGACCCGATCCCGGCGCCGTCGACGATGACGCCTGCGTCGACACTTCCAGCCGCAACCTCCCGGGCCACCTTGGCGGCTATGTCGGGGTAGTCGACGGCATCGGTCGAATCGGTCCCACAGTCGACCACACGCAGACCACGTTCCGAGAGTCGGAAGGCGATCTTCTCCTTGAGTGCGAACCCACCGTGATCACCTCCGACGGCCACGGCCGACACGGGTAAATCGGATTCGGGCCGTGACGGTTCCGCCGATGGCCCCTCCGATGACGTGGTCGCGACGCGGTCTGACGAGGAGGAACTGTCGAGGAGGCCATCGACGATGCTGCGGACGAGGGATCGCACGTCGGCTTCGATATTCGGATCTCGTGCGGTCACATGGGCTCCTTCCTGCGCCATCCTAGAACCCGTTGCTTCCCGACGGCGTATCGCTCCCACAAAGGATCGCCAGCGATGCCGCCGTGGATTGCCGATAGGATGCATACCCGATGGACGCCACCACCCGATGGGAAACAGAAGCGATACGGTCCGGCTCGAGCAAGCGGACCAATCCACCGCGTCCGACCGCGAAGAAGAAGCGCGCATCGGCCAAGAACCGTACGTGGGTGACGCTCAAGGAAGCCGAGGACGCCACAGGGATTCCGTCCAACACGCTGAGGAAATGGGTGAGGAAGGACTCGATCGAGACCTACCTCGAATCCGATGGCGAGATGGCCCTGCGCATGGTGGACCTCGATTCCGTACGCGAACGCGCCCGCGAACTCGGGCGAGAGATCCCCGAACCGGTAGTCGATACCGGCGACGACACCATCGATGAGGTTGAGATCCCTTATGAGGCAAGGCCAAGCCAGGCCGCTGCCGAGATCCAAGATGAGGACACGCCGGAATCCCCGGTCGACGATGTCGCACCCCAGGGTGCGCCTGCGGGCACGATGCTGGTTCCGATCGATGCATGGAACAAAATGCTCAACCAGCTCGGGAACCTCCACGAGGCCGGCCAACAACTCGCCGAAGCCAGAGAACGAGCAGCGAAAGCGGAGACGGAGGCGAAGTTTCTGCGAGAGCGGCTTCAGGAGTTGAGGGTCGAAACACAAACAGCGAATACAGAATACAGAATTCCGAATACCGAGCCGGACGGAGAAGCTCCCGATTCGGAAAGCGGGGGTTCCGACCGCGAAGCGCCCGAGCGTACGCCCCCCGAAACCACCACCTATTGGCGCTATCTCACTACGGGTTGGCGGGATCGCAAGCGGCGATCGCGATCCTGAGGGTCACGCATCGGGCGTGACTAGTCCGTTCTCCCCCGGGGAGATGTGTCTATCCAGCATGGGTCGCCAGACCTACTGTGCCAAACATGGTTAGGAAGACCCTCTGGGTGGGCATCTTTGCTTCGGCACTGATGGTGGTGACGGTGGGTGCCGCTTCGGCGGCACCGCCTGTCATATCCCTTTCGTCCTGGGAATCCACGGTTGTCGATGGTCAGATCGTGGGCGGAACCCGCACGATTGTCATCACCAACATCACCGACTCAGCCATGGACGCATACGCGATGGATCTCGGGGAAGCGCCATGTGAGTGCGGTATTGCATCCGTGTCATCCGGTCAACACGTGAGCGCCAACACATGGTCGGTGCCAAGGCTTGACGTCGGTGAGACGGCAACCGTGACGTTGGACTACAGCTCCCCCTCGCTCCGAGTGCCGGCCGTTGGCTCGAACTCGTTCTCCGGTCCCATTGTCCTCATCACCGCGATGATGGTGGCAGTCGCCGGAGCAGGAGCAGCGGCACGACGTCCACGGCTGGCACTCGACTTCTAGCTGTACTTCACCTCGCTCGGCGTCCCGATGTTTGAGTCCCGTTGGATTCATCGTTGGCTACTGTGAACCCGTGCCAGACACCGCTTTCACCACCTCCGACCTCGGACATGCCTACGGCAAGATCGCCGCATTGCACACTCTCGACGTTGCGGTGCCCAAAGGTCGAACCGGTCTCGTCGGTGCGAACGGTGCGGGCAAGTCGACCCTCATCAAGATTCTTCTCGGCATCCTCGACCCAACCGTCGGGTCGACCACGGTGCTCGGCATGGATCCGACCGAACAACTGATCGACATCCGCTCGGTCATCGGGTACATGCCAGAAGGTCCGTGCCTTCCCCTGGACCAGACGGCCGCAGACTTCCTCGTCTATGCGGCGGGGACCGCAGGGCTCCCGATGGAGGCTGCCCGACAACGGGCCTCCGATGTACTCACCCTCGTCGGACTCGCCGAGGAGCGGTTCCGATACCTCGGTGACTTCTCGACCGGCATGAAGCAGCGGGCGAAACTCGCCCAGGCGATCGTCCACGATCCCGAGCTTGTCTTCCTCGACGAACCGACATCGGGTCTCGATCCGAGCGGGCGTGAGGAGATGCTCGACCTGATTGCCAGACTCGGCACCTTCGGAATCGACGTTGTCGTGTCGTCCCATGTCCTGCGGGACATCGAACGGACCTGTGACTGGGTGGTGATGCTCGACGGTGGCACACTCCTGCATTCCGGACCGATCGGTGGGGATGTCGAGGAGGGAACCGTCCGTGTCGAGCTTGCAGGTGATGTCAGGGCAGTTGCCGACCTACTGACCGCCCAGGGAGCAGTCGTGACCGTGGATGGCCAGACGCTCGCCGTGCGATACGATCAGGCCGACGTCTTCAACCTCGTGCGCGACATCTCTGTCTTGACCGGGACCGCGATCAGACGACTCGACGGAGGATCTGCGTCGCTCGAAGATCTGTTCCTCGTCCACGGTGATCCGCGATGACCGATACCGGCGCCGTCTACGACCTCGGGTACGAACCGTATGAAGGTGATCGACGTGGCCGATCGGGTGCGAGACGCACCATCATCGCCGACGGAATCCGACGGGTCATGGGGCTCCGACGCAAGATCCTCAGGAAGGTGATGCCATGGGGTCTGGTGGTCATCGCCATGATCCCGGCAATCGTTGCTGTGGGGCTGGCCTTCTTCCTCCCGGATGCGGTTGCCGACGAGGTCGATATCGCCTCCGAGAACGCAAACTTCCTCGTGTGGGGTGGAACCATCGCCATGTTGTTCGCCGCGCTCTCGGCCCCCGAACTGTTCATCCCCGATCGTCGCGACGGCGTGTTGTCGATGCTGTCCTCACGACCGCTGACGTCGAACGACTACGTACTCGCCCGATTCAGCGGCATGTTGATCATCGTCGGGGGATTCCTCCTGGTGCCGCAGTTCATCCTCTACATAGGCCAGGCAGGAACCGATCCGGATGGGCTCTTCTCCGGATTCGTCAACAACGCCGACACCATCCCAAAGATCTTCGCGGCGATCCTTGTCTATGCGATTGCGTTCGTCCCGCTCGCCTTTGCGATCGCCGCAGTGTCGAAACGGAAGGCGATCGCGTCGAGCATCTATATCGCGGTCATGATCTTCACAAGCGTGCTCGCCGAGGTTCTTGTCCGTGAGTCAGACGTAGCGGGCGGAAGGTTCGCAGCCCTCATCGCTCCGGTCGACACCGCCAACACCGTCACCTACTGGATATTCGGCCAAAGCGATGCAGGACTGCTCCAGGCGGCAGACCTGCATCCGCTGGTCGGGCTCCTGTCGCTCGTCGTGATCGGTGGGGCGTCGTTGTGGTTCGTGCTCCGGCGGTATCGGAAGCTTCTATGACATTCGAGCCGACCTCCACCGCGAACGATCCGGCGTTCGTCGCCGAGCCGACCATCGTCGTGTCCAATGCGTCGAAGTGGTTCGGGCAGAAGGTCGCGGTCTCGAATCTGTCATGCTCGTTCGGACCCGGCGTCACAGGTCTCCTCGGTCCCAACGGGGCCGGCAAAACGACACTGCTGCGGATGGTGGCCGGACTCACCGACGCCTCCAACGGTGAGGTGTCGGTACTGGGACGCAACCCGAGAAAGGACCAATCGGTCTACAAGCACGTGTCGCTTGTTCCTGACGAGGACGCCGTGTACGAGGCGATGACCGGTCGCAAGTTCGTTCTCTACGCCACGAAACTCTCGGGTGCACCGACAAGCGGGGTCGAGGAGGCGATCGACGCCGTATCGATGCAGGACGCCGCCGACCGTTCGATCGGCGGGTACTCGAAGGGCATGCGCCAGCGGATAAAGGTCGCCGCGGCATTGGCCACCGATCCCACCATTCTCATCCTCGACGAACCCCTCAATGGAACCGATCCGATCCAGAGGGCGAGGCTCATCACGCTGTTCGACAACCTCGGCAAGGCAGGCAAGACCGTGATCGTGTCCTCGCACGTGCTCGAGGAGGTCGAACGTGTCTCGAACCGGGTCATTGCAATCGTGGACGGACGACTCGCCGCGGCAGGGTCGGTGCATGCGATCCGCGCAGCGATGAACAACATCCCGTACATCGTCAAGGTCGGGACCGACAACACCAGGGAACTCGGAGCAGCCATGTTCTCCGCCGGTCATGTGGACAGCGTCGAAGCCGGGGACAACACGCTCACGGTCAGAACCACCAACATCGAGGCTCTGGGAAGAGACATCGCCCGACTTGCCCAATCGACGGATTCGCGACTCACCGCCTTCCTGCCCCAGGATGAGTCGCTCGAGTCCGTGTTCCGCTACCTGGTCGATCGCCGATGACATCGATCCTTGCCCTCTTCACCGGGTCGGTTGTGCAGCTGTTCCCGCTCAAGCGATCAATTGCACTCGCGGGACTCCAGGTCGCTCCCGCTGTGCTGCTCCTTCTGGCGTCCAGCAAGAAGACGCCGCAAGCAGGGTTCCAGATCTTCGTGGAGGTATCGTCGGTCGCCTACTTCTTCCTGGTCCTCCCGATTGTGGCCATCGTCCTGGCATCGACGACACTCGGGGTCGAGCGGCGAGACCAGACCCTCAGCTTCATAACCCTCCGACCGATTTCGAGGAGGATGGTGGCAGTCACGAAGGTCCTCGCTGCTGCCGTCGCAGCGTTCGCCTTCAGTCTCTTTGGTGCCGTTCTGCTGATCATCTCCTACGCGGTCCGCTTCGAGTTCGACTCGGAGCTTCTGGTCGGTGTTGTCCTCGGCGCACTTGTTGCGACCGTCGCCTACTCGTGTCTGTTCGTTCCGATCGGATTCATCACCGATAGGGCCGTGATCATCGGACTTGCCTATCTGCTCGTGTTTGAGAACGGGATCGTGGCTGCGTTGCCTGGCTTGGCATCACTGTCGCCTGCACGCCTCGGTGTTTCGATGTTCGGGGCGCTCGTCCCCACGGCTCGGGTGTGGATCGAGGGCGTCGCAGGGCGTTTGGCGTTCAGCGCAGGGTCAGCGGTGTTCGCACTCGTGATCTACGCGGTACTCGGTGTGCTGCTGACGACCTATCTGATCTCCAAGCGTGATCTCGCCTGACCTGAGCCGACCTACCACGCAGTTGAACCGCTGACCGGTACCGTGCCCGTGTGCGAACCTTCATCAACAGGCTGAAACGCGGCGACATCGGCGCTGCCGCGATGATCGTCGGTGGCGGCGTGTTGCTCTCGAGGGTCCTCGGGATAATCCGAGACGTCGTGTTCGCTTCGATGCTCGGTGCCGACAGCGTGACCGACGTCTACGTGGCGGCATTCCGGATCCCCGACTTTGCGAACTATCTGCTCGCAGGCGGGTTCCTCGCGATCACATTCATCCCGATCTTCGCCAAGTATCTGGCCGACAACGACGAGGCGGAGGCGTGGAGAGGGTTCACGGCGATCCTTCGGTGGCTCGCCATCGGGGTCACGGTCCTGATCGCGATCGCGTGGGCGTTCACACCCGCCATCATCGAGGCTCTCTACCCCGCCTTCACCGACGCTCAGATCGCCTCGACCATCGATCTCACAAGGATTGTGCTCCCTGCCCAGTTCGCTTTCGTCGTCGGCGCGATGTTCACAGCCGTGCAGTATGCAAAGGGAACCTTCGGGATCCCAACGCTTGCTCCCATCATCTACAACCTGTGCATCATCGCCGGCGGCGTCCTCTATGCGGTAGCTACAGGCACCCCGGACCCGACAGGGTTCGTGTGGGGCGCTCTCGTGGGTGCGTTCCTCGGCAACCTTGCCTTCCAGGTGTGGGGTGCGTTGCGGGTCGGCATGAAGTTCGACTTCACCGCTGCGTGGAGACACCCGGCAGTCTGGACATACATCGTCATTGCCTTCCCGTTGATGCTCGGGCAATCCGTCGTCGCACTCGACGAGACGTTCATGTCGATCTTCGGTGCCATGGTCGGCGACGGCACGGCGACGGAATTGCAGTTCGCCCGACGGACCATGTTCGTGCCGGTCGGGATAATCGCCCAGGCGGCGGCCGTGGCCGCGTATCCGACGCTCGCCCGCCTGTTCGCCGAGGGCAACCGGACGGCCATGCTGCGGACCGTCAACAAGGCGCTCAAGTACGTTCTCGTGCTCTCGATCGCAGCAGCAGGCATCGCCATGGCGCTCGCGACACCGATCATCAGAATCCTGTTCGAGCGAGGAGCATTCACCCCTGCGTCGACCGAAGCCGCGGCAGCCGCACTGGTCATGTACTCGCTGTCCATCCCGATCTGGGGCGCATTGCAGATCGTCACCCGTGCGTTCTATGCCAGACGTCAGATGTGGACGCCGGTCATCGTGGGTTCCATCGCCACATTGATCGCCATCCCGACGTACGTCGTCATGCAGCGATCGTTCGGGATCGAGGGGGTGGCGCTTGCGTCCGTGATCGTCCTTGGGCTCTACACGGCTGCGCTCATGGTGATCTGGTATCGGCCGCCCGACACCCACGCCGGAGTGCGAGAAGTATTCACGTCGGCGGGTCGTGCACTCCCCCTCGTCGTCCCTGCCTCGTTCGCGGCCTTCGGCATCTCGTGGTTCATCATCGGAGGGTTGCGCGGTCCGCTGTGGATCGCCGCCCTGTTCGCGCTTGCGCTCGGCGGCCTTGTCTTCGTGGGCATCGTCGGGTCGCTCGGGTCGGCCCTGTACGACTGGCTCTGGGCACGCGAGGAGCGCCGCACTGATCGTGCGGCGCCAGCCTCAGGATTCGAAGACCCGGACGACGTCGACGGTGATGTCCTGACGTCGATCGGGTCCGATACCGACTACGAGGGTGGGTAGAGCCCCGTCGCCTTCGACTCCTCCGTCTGCCAGAACACGTCGCTGATCTCGGAGATCAGGTCGATCATGCCCTGGGACACCGCAGGATCCATCGACTTCTTGGAGTCACCCGCTGCCTTGATCGCACGCCAGAACAGGTCGTGGAGGTTGGGGAACTGCTCGACATGGTGAGGCTTGAAGAAGTCAGCCCACAGGACGTTGAGATGGTGCTTGACGAGTTCGGCGCGCTCCTCCTTGACGGCGATACACCTGGCACGGAACACTTCGTCGTCTGACGCTGCGTACTTCTCGGCAGCCTTGAGACACGATGTCGCCTCGATCATCGCCTGCGCAGGGTCGTACACGCCACAGAACAGGTCGCAGTGTGCATAGGCCTGATGCTTTGGTCGGAGAACTGTTTCCAAAAGGTTCACGGATACCTCCGTCTCGGGTCCCACCAACACTACTCACGCGCCAAACTGTGGTTTACGCTTGGCGGTACCGTTTCACGGAAGGGAAGGATTCTCGACGATGCGCAAACGCGGGCTGATCGCCGGTGCTCTCGGTGCCACCATCGTCGCCGCGACCGCGGTCCGCGGCGTCGTGCGACGGTTCGAGATCAAAGAGGATTCGATGGCGCCCACCCTCGAGGACGGGGACTGGGTGATCGCCAAACGGACCGGTGGCCAACCCGAACGTGGCGACATCGTCGTGTTCGACGACCCTGCCCGCACGAACCGACACCTCGTCAAGCGGGTCATCGGACTCGGCTGGGAACGCGTCGGTATCGACACCGGCCGCGTGACCATCAACGGTGCTCTCCTTGCTGACCGTTGGGCGAACGGGATCACCGACTCGACCGGCGAGTGGGTCGTGCCCGAGGGACACGTGTGGGTCCTCGGCGACAATCGCTCCGAATCCGCCTCCGACAGCCGAACCGTCGGCCCCGTCCCGATCGGAGACATCCGCTGGACCGTGGTAGGCCGCTACTGGCCAGCATCGAAAGCAGGAGGGATCGACTGAGCCAGAGGGCTCGAACCCCACGAGGCTCTCGTCGATACGCTCTCCGCTTACCGCTCACCGCTTTCCGCCAGCACGCCGAATCACTGGCTTGGCGTCCTCGGTCCGGTCGGGAGCGAGCGCAGCGAGCGTCTCGGTGATCGTCGGGATTCGGGATTCGGAGAGCGGATAGCGGATAGCGGAAAGCGACGTGAGTCCGATTGAACCGCCAATACTCTCCTCCCCTTCTAACCTCGCGATCATGCGCCGAACCACCACTCTCATACTTTCGCTTGTCGTCTTCGCCTTGGTTGCTGCTGCGTGCAGTTCTTCGACGGGTGACGACACCACATCCACCACGCTTGCCGCGGTGACGACCATCGCTCCGCCGCCGGAGGACACGACGACGACCACAACCACCATCGCGGACTCGACGACCACGACCGATCCCGATGCGGACATCTCGAACGGCATCAACGGACTTCCTGCGGACGACCCGGCCAACCTCGACCGGCGCGTGGTAATCGTGAAGATCGACAACTCACGCAACGCACGGCCGCAGTCAGGGTTGATGGATGCCGACATCGTCTACGAGATCCTCGTCGAGGGTGGACTCACCCGATTCGCAGCGGCGTTCCAGTCGACCGATACCGAGTTCGTCGGACCGGTGCGCTCTGGTCGTCCGACGGATGCCGAGATCGTGAAACCGCTCGACGCGGTGCTCCAGGTCTCGGGTGCCCAGCCATGGGTCCAAGCACTCTTCTCTGCCGCCAACGTCCACGTCCTGTACGACAACGGACGATCGACATGGCGCGAACACCATCGCTCGGCACCGCACAACCTGTACTCGAGCACCCTGATCATCCGAGACATCGCCGATGAGCGGAACTGGTCGGACGAATCCCCAGGCAACGCGTTCCTGTTCGGCGAACCGACGGAATCCACAACCCCCGCGACCGAGATCGAACTCGACTGGTCGGACCATCCCACCGTTCGCTGGGTGTGGAACGGCGAGGTCTACGAGCGCTACAACGCCACGACCCCCCACGAGTGGATCACGAAGGATGGCGAGAAGGGCATCGTCACCACACCGATGGTCATCGTGATCGAGGGAGACCGATACACGGCTTCCGGCGACGGCGGCAGCGCGGTGCCCGCGATCCATACGATCGGCTCCGGCGATGCCAAGGTGTTCCGCAACGGCACGGTCATCGAGGGAACGTGGGCACGCGACAGCATCGACGATCCTTTCACCCTGACCGACGGCTCCGGCAACCCGATCGTGCTTCCGCCATCGAAGATGTTCGTTGCGATCTTCCCCGATTCGAGGACCGTCAGCTGGTCGTAACATGACCTCATGACGGATCTGACGGCGTCCGAGACAGCTGAGCAAGTTCGGTCCGGCAGACTCCGGGCAACCGATGTCGTCGAGGCTGCTCTCGACGCCGCAGTCGCAACCCATGACGATCTCAACGCCTTCACACTGATCGACCGGTCGGGCGCGCTCGCCCGCGCTGACGGGATCGACCGTCTGGTGGCAGCGGGCAAGGATCCAGGACCGCTTGCCGGCGTGCCGATCGCACTCAAGGACATCATCGACCAGACGGGCCTTCCGAACACCCGAGGCTCAGGATTCCCACCGCCCGTACCCGAGCACTCCGCACCGGTCGTGCGGCGACTCGGTAACGCCGGTGGCGTGATCATCGGGAGAACCGGTCTTCACGAGTTCGCATTCGGGTTCACGAGTGAGAACGAGTTCTTCGGCCCGGTCCGTAATCCCTGGGATCTGTCGACCTCCCCGGGTGGTTCGTCAGGCGGGTCCGGTGCGGCGGTAGCGGTAGGGATCACACCCATCGCCATCGGCACCGACACCGGTGGGTCCGTGCGGGTCCCCGCTGCACTGTGCGGTGTCTACGGGCTCAAGGTCACCCACGGTCGGATACCGCTCACCGGCGTGTATCCCCTTGCCCCTTCCCTCGACACCGTCGGTCCGATCGCACGGACGGTGGACGACATCACCGTGTGCTACCTGGCCATGTCGGGCTACGACGCATCCGACGGATGGTCCGTACCGATCGATGTGACCCCACCACGCAGAGGCACACCGGAATCGATGACGATCGGCGTCGTGCGGCAGTGGTGCGACGCGGGTCCGACCTCGACCGAGATCAGAGCAGGGATGGATCGCTTCATCGCAGGTGCGCAGGACGCCGGATTCACGATCCGGGAAGTGGACGAACCGGCGCTCCGGCCCCCCGATCGACTGCTCGGCGCAGCGGGTGGGGAGATCCTCTCGGTACACGGCGAGCAGTTCGCCGAGAATCCGAACGACTACGGGCCATCGACGCGGGAACGTCTTGCAGGGGCTTCCCAAGCCACCATCGATGACATCATCGCAGCCGACGCATGGGCGGCGCTCGCCAGGAACCGGGTCGGGGCATTGAACCGTGACGGCATCGACATGTTCGTCTGTCCGACCGTGGGCGGTCTGCGCAAGGTCATCGGCGATCCGGACATGACCATCGACGGCGAGAGCCACTTCCACCGGGCTCTCCTCGCCTCGTTCACTGCACCTATCAACCGGATGGGTGTCCCGTCGTTGGCGGCACCGATCGCCGGATTCGACGGTCCCCCGCCGTCGATCCAACTCATCGCACCGATGTGGCACGAGCATGTCATTCTCGAGCTCGCGGCCGTCCTCGAGGACGTAGGAATACTCGCATCAGGTCACCCGCCATTTGTGCCGATAAGCAGTTCGCGAAATGGTCGCGATGACGCGTCAGCGCAATAAGCTGTGTGTTGTCCGCATTGTCAATAACTTTGCATGCCACGAGGCGTGCGCACATGAACATGAAGCACGCCTATCACCTTCCACTCAGGAGACTGAACTGTGTCCGATGACACGCTGATCAAAGAACGTCCCGCGCCTCAACAGATCGAAGATGTGGTCATCCGATTCGCCGGGGATTCGGGCGACGGTATGCAACTCGCTGGAACCCAGTTCACAGCCAGCTCGGCCCTCTTCGGCAATGACCTCGCAACCCTCCCCAACTTCCCTGCGGAGATCCGCGCCCCCGCAGGCACGATCGCCGGTGTGTCCTCCTTCCAGGTCCACATCGCCGACTGGGACATCCTCACACCGGGTGACAACCCCGACTGCCTCGTGGCGATGAACCCTGCCGCGCTCAAGGCCCACCTCCACGACCTCGTCAAGGGCGGGCTGCTGATCGTCAACAGCGATGCCTTCGAGGAGCGCAACCTCGCGAAGGCCGGCTATGACACCAACCCGCTCGAGGACGGAAGTCTCGATGCGTACCAGTTGCTCCAAGCACCGATGGACGAGCTGACGAAAGAAGCCGTCAAGGACACCGGGGTCAAGGGACGAGAGACGCTGCGGTCGAAGAACTTCTTCGCTCTTGGTCTCATGTCGTGGACATACCAACGGCCGCTCGATCCCGTGATCGATTGGGTCGAGTCGAAGTTCGGCAAGGACTCGCCTGTCGCAAACGCCAACGTCCTCGCCCTCAAGGCCGGATACAACTTCGGCATCACGACCGAGGCGTTCCACCACACGTTCGAGATCAGGCCCGCAGAACTCCCGCCGGGCGAGTACACCAACGTCGTGGGCAACACCGCAACGGCGTGGGGGCTCGTTGCCGCCTCCGAGAAGGCGAAGCTGCCGCTGTTCATCGGCTCGTACCCGATCACCCCTGCCACCACGATTCTCGAGGAGCTGGCACGTCACAAGAATTTCGGCGTCAAGGCATTCCAGGCCGAAGACGAGATCGCGGGCATCGGGTCGGCCCTCGGCGCGGCGTTCGCCGGCCGACTGGCCATCACAACGACATCGGGGCCTGGGCTCGCCCTCAAATCCGAGACGTTGTCCCTCGCTCTCATGATCGAACTCCCGTTGATCGTCGTCGACATCCAGCGTGGTGGACCGTCGACCGGTCTGCCGACGAAGGTGGAGCAGTCCGACCTGTTGTTCGCCATGTACGGACGCCACGGTGAATCGCCACTGCCGATCGTCTCGACGTCCTCACCGTCGGACGCCTTCGGTGCAGCGTTCGAAGCGGCGAGGATTGCCATCAAGTTCATGACGCCCGTGATCCTTCTGACCGACGGCTACATCGCCACGTCGTCCGAACCTTGGAAGCTGCCGAACCTGGACGACCTGCCCGATATCTCGAAGCCATTCGCAACCCACTCGGAGGAGGACGGACCGTTCCTGCCGTATCTGCGCGATGCCGAGACGCTCGCACGCCCGTGGGCCATCCCGGGGCAACCCGGTCTCGAGCACCGGGTCGGTGGTCTTGAGAAGGATGCAACGACCGGCAACGTGTCATACGATCCGGACAACCACGAGGCGATGACGCACACCCGTGCCGACAAGATCAAGCGGATCCAACAGGACATCCCCGACGTGGAGGTCCACGGCGAGGGTGACAATCTGCTCGTTCTCAGCTGGGGTTCGACGTACGGGGCTGCCCGTACGGCCGTCAATCGGGTCGCGAAGTCGGGTCGCCCGGTATCCCATGTCCACCTGCGTCACCTCAATCCGATGCCGAGGAACCTCGGCGAGGTACTCGCACGGTTCAACACGGTCCTTGTCCCCGAGATCAACATGGGTCAGCTGTCCAAGTTGATCCGTGCCGAGTATCTGATTCCGACCGTTTCGTTCAATCGAATCCAGGGCCAACCGATGAGAGCACGAGAGATCGAGGCTGAAATCAACAAACTCCTTGATGGAGAGGTGGGCGCATGACCGACACAGCAGCACGCTACGAGCGATCTGACTTCCAGACCGACCAAGAGGTCCGGTGGTGCCCGGGATGCGGCGACTACACCATCCTCGCCTCCGTGCAGTCGTATCTGGCTTCGCTCGACATCGATCGCGAGAAGCACGTCTTCGTGTCTGGTATCGGTTGCTCGAGCCGTTTCCCCTACTACGTGAACACGTACGGCATGCACACCGTCCACGGTCGTGCACCTGCGATCGCAACGGGTGTGGCGACGGCCAACCCGGATCTCACGGTCTGGGTCATCACCGGCGACGGCGATGGGCTTTCGATCGGTGGCAACCACCTGATCCATGCCATGCGACGCAACGTCAACCTCAACATCATCCTGTTCAACAACCAGATCTACGGCTTGACGAAGGGTCAGTACTCCCCCACCTCCGAGGTCGGGAAGCGGACGAAGACGTCACCTTCTGGCTCGATCGATCGACCGTTCAACCCCGTGAGCCTCGCTCTCGGTTCGGAAGCCGCGTTCGTGGCACGAACCATCGACATGGACCGCAACCACACGATCGCGATGTTGAAGGAGATGAACGAACACGACGGCGCGGGCCTGCTCGAGATCTACCAGAACTGCAACGTCTTCAACGACAAGGCATTCATCGACCTCACCGACAAGAGCAGCAGGGATTCCAACCGGATCTGGCTCGAAGAGGGCAAGCCGATCGTCTTCGGTCCCGACAACGAATACGGTGTCGTGGTCGATGGTCGTGGTGCCAAGATCGTCGAAGTGGCCGACGTGGGGATCGACAACCTGCACGTCCACAATCCCGATGACCCGAACCCCGCTGCGGCGTTCGCACTGAGCCGGATCTCGCAGGGCCCGTATGGTCCGACACCACTCGGAGTGTTCAGGAACGTGAAGGTGCCGAGCTACGGACATGTGCTCCAGCAGCAGGTTGCCGCGGCTCAACACGACAAGGGTGCAGGCGACCTCGCCAAGCTGATCCGGTCACGCGGAACGTGGACTGTAGACGCCTGATTTCCGGTCGCTGCTTCAGTTTCAAGGTCGTTTTGCCGATACCCGACGTGAGGTCGGTCGAGCAAGAGAGTCGACTTAATCCCTTCCCACGGTAGGTTGGGGTACAGCGAACTCGACCGGTCCCCACGTTTCCTGGAGAAACCCGATGCATCGCAAAGTAGCCACCACACTTGCGACACTGTTGTTCCTTGCGGTGCCAGCGGTTGCACAAGCGGCGGAACCGACCGTCGATTTCGAGGGTTCAGGCTGGGGTCACGGCGTCGGCATGAGCCAATACGGCGCCGAACAGAGGGCACGCGACGGTCAGTCCTACCAGTCGATCCTCCAGTTCTACTACCACGGTGCCACCATCGGGCCTCTCGGCGCTTCGGTGCCTGCGATCTACACGAACGTGGCATCCGACATCACCTCGACCACGCTCACGATCCACCCAGGCCCTGCTCCGCAAGCGGGTGGCATCGTTGTCACCCGCGATCCGACCGTTACTGCGACGCCGACGCCGACGATCACGCTATTCAGCGGCGACACCGTTTCGATCGTCGACACGACTCCCGGCGTCGGAGAGCCGGGCGGATGCGACATCACGGTCACGAAGGGCAACGCGCCGCCTGTGAAGTGGGGTGTCGGGAGCTGTGACGTTACGGCCAAGCTGACCTCGCCAGGTGGTGCCAACCCGACGAACCTCATCAGCGCCACGAACTGCCGTCGACCAACGCAATGCACCTACGGGTATGGCTCGGAATTCCTCGTTGTCGACAATGTGAGCGGCCATCGGTCCAAGCACGATTGCCTCGGGGGTCAGGCATGCGGACCCAACAATGAGAATGCGTTCGCAGGATTCGATCTCGTCGTCGTCACGAACATGGACGAATACACCCGCGGCATCTCAGAAATGCCGTATTCATGGCACCCCGAATCGCTGAAGACCCAAGCGGTTGCGGCGCGCTCATACGGAGCTGCAACTGCCTCCGCGATCAATCACAAAGTCGCTGGCTGTTTCTGCGATCTTCTGAACAGTTCGGCAGATCAGGTGTATGCCGGGTGGACCCGCAGTTGGCCCAACGGAAACAGGTGGGAGGCGGCTGCGAACGCAACAGCGGGCTTGGTCGTCCGCCACACGAGCGCTCCCGACGGTGGCATCGTCAAGGCCT
>CAZDIQ010000036.1:0-13122 GCA_964505525.1 uncultured Acidimicrobiaceae bacterium
CAGATGACAGATGACAGAACGCTCTGAACTGTGAACTGAAGACCTACGGCCTCCCGCTGCTCGCAGGCTCGCATGCCCCCCTGGCTCGCAAGCTCGCCCGTCCCCCCTGAAGGGAGGACGCGATTTGCTGACTGTGGACTGTGAACTGTCAACTGAGAACTTGCTGCATCCCGCTGCTCGCAAGCTCGCCCGTCCCCCTGAAGGGAGGACGCGATTTGCTGACTGAGGACTTGCTTGCTGGAAGCTGCCCTAGACCAGCTCCACCTTGGCCATTTCGGCGCCGTCGCCTCTGCGGGGTCCGAGCTTGGTGATGCGCAGGTAGCCGCCGGGGCGGTTCGCGTATCTCGGGGCGACGTCATCGAACAACTTCGTCACGGCGTCGTTGTTCTCGATCTTCTTGAGAATCGTCCGGCGTGCGTGAAGATCACCACGACGAGCCTTCGTGATCACCTTCTCCGCGTACGGACGCAACACCTTCGCCTTGGCATGCGTCGTCGTGACGTGCTCATGCTCGATCAGCGAGATCGTGAGGTTCGCAAGAATCTTCCGCTGGTGGGATGGACTCCCACCGAGACGGGGACCCTTCTTCGGGGTTGGCATCAGACAACGCTCCCCTCAGCGTCGGCGTCGGCGTAGTTCTTGAGACCGAATCCGAGCTCGTCGAGCTTGGCGACGACTTCCTCAAGGCTCTTCATCCCGAAGTTGGTGATGTTGAGAAGGTCCTCTTCGGTCTTCTCGATCAATTCACCAACGGTCTGGACCTGTGCGCGTCGCAGGCAGTTGCGGGGACGCTCGGAAAGGTCGAGTGCCTCGATCGGGAGATCAAGGTGTTCCTGACCGGAGGTCTCCGTCGGAGCAAGATCGGCCGGCACCAGGGCGTCGTAGTCCTCCATCTCGGCGAACAGCTCGAAGAGATTCCTGAGGGTCCCGCCGGCGGAGGAAATGGCCTCTGCCGGTGTGATCGAGTTGTCGGTCTCGACGTCAAGGATGAGCTTGTCGAAGTCGGTACGCTGACCGACCTGCGTGTTCTCGACCCTGTAGGCGACCTTGCGGACCGGTGAGAAGATCGAATCGATCGGAATGACGCCGATCGTGTCACTCTTCTTGTTGCGGTCTGCGCTGCGGTAGCCCACGCCACGCTCGGCAGTGAGCTCGATCTCGAGATTGCCGCTTGCCGACAACGTTGCCAGGTGAAGGTCCTTGTTGGTGACCTCGACACCCGCTGGGGCATTGATGTTGCCAGCGGTGACTTCGCCCGCACCCTTTGCCGACAGGTAGAGGGTCTGGGTCTCGTCGGAATCAATCCTGAGCACGACCTGCTTGAGATTGAGAATCAGATCCACGACATCCTCGACCACACCTTCGACGGTGGAGAACTCGTGCTGGACACCGTCGATGCGAACCGACGTGATTGCGGCACCAGGGATGCGCGCCAACAGCGTGCGGCGCATGGTGTTGCCAAGCGTATAACCGAAGCCAGGTTCCAAGGGCTGGACGATGAACTTCGACCGTTGATCGGTCAGCAATTCTTCTTCGATTGTGGGGCGTTGAGTGATGAGCACGTTCGCTCCTGTGTTCGACGGGATCGCAGGTCTACTTGGAGTAGAGCTCGACGATGAGTTGTTCTTTGATTTCGGTGTCGATCTGTTCCCTGCTCGGCAACGCATCGACGGTGATGGTTCGTTCATTCGCGTTCACGACAAGCCAGTCGGGAACCGAACGACCAACGGTGTCGATCGCGTGTTGAATCGGGAGGATTGCCTTGCTGCGTTCCTTGATCGTCACGACGTCCCCGGGGCGAACCTCGTAGGACGGAATGTCGACCTTGCGGCCGTTGACAAGGAAGTGGGAGTGGTTGACAAGCTGCCTTGCCTGTGGCCGCGTGCTCGCGAAACCCGCCCGGTACACGACATTGTCGAGCCTGGTCTCAAGAATCACGAGCAGGTTGGTGCCGGTGATGCCGCTCTTTTTGGCAGCGTTCTTGTAGTACTTGCGGAACTGCTTTTCGAGCACGCCGTACATGAACTTGAGCTTCTGCTTCTCGCGGAGCTGGATCTGGTACTGCGACTCGCGGATGCGTCCACGCCCGTGCTGACCCGGCGGGTATGGCCGCCTGTCGTAATACTTCGCCTTGTTCTCGTCGAGGAGTTGACGTGCACGCCGGCTGACCTTCGTCCTTGGTCCTGTGTATCGAGCCATGGCTAACGACCCTTCCGCTTCTTGGGCCTGCAGCCATTGTGTGGGACAGGGGTTACATCCTTGATGCCTGTGATCTCGATGCCCATGTTCTGCAGGGTGCGGATGGCAGTCTCACGACCTGACCCTGAACCGCGCACGATGACATCCAGCTTCCGAATCCCCATCTCGCCGGCCTTGCGGGCGGCCTGCTCTGCTGCGACCTGGGCCGCATACGGAGTCGACTTGCGGGAACCCTTGAAACCGACAGATCCTCCCGAAGTCCAGGCGGCGACCTTGCCGTCCTGGTCGGTGATGGTCAGGATCGTGTTGTTGAAACTGGCCTTGATGTGCACCTGACCGTGTGAAATCGTGCGCTTGCCGCGACGGCGCCGTGGAGAAGCTGCTGCACCGATGTCCTCGACCTTCGCGTCGGATTGCGCGTCGACTTCGACGTCGACCTGTGGTTGTGATTCAGTGGTCATTACTTGGTGACCTTCTTCTTGCCTGCGATTGCGACGCGCTTGCCCTTGCGGGTACGAGCGTTCGTGTGGGTCCGCTGACCACGCACCGGGAGACCCCGACGGTGACGGATGCCCTGGTAGCAACCGATCTCGATCTTGCGCTTGATGTTCTGTGCGACATCGCGACGCAGATCGCCTTCAATCTTGTAGTTGGAGTCGATGAACTGCCTGATCTTGAGGACCTCGGCATCGGTCAAATCCCTGACCTTGGTGTCCATATCGACATCTGTCGCAGCCAAGATGGTGCGAGCGCTTGAACGACCGACACCGAACACATACGTGAGCCCGATCTCGATCCGCTTGTCTCTCGGGAGGTCTACTCCACCGATTCGTGCCATTGATCCTTACCCCTGACGCTGCTTGTGGCGTGGGTTCTGACAGATAACCCAGACACGGCCGTGCCTACGGATGACGCGACAGTTGTCGCACATCTTCTTCGCTGAGGCTCTGACTTTCATGCTGGTGTTCCTGCCTCGGTACTCGGTCGGGACATTGTCGGCGCCAAGCACGCAGGACCCTTCGATGGGTGCTGTGTGATTGACATCTACACCGATGCTGGCCAAGCGAAACCCCGATGATCTGGGGTGTGGATGCTCGACGGTCACCGATATCGACGATGTCGTCTTTTCACAACAAATCACAGCTCTCGCGAGCCGTGACGGGATTGTAGGGCAGCGCGCAATCTAATGGAAAACGGAAAAGCAGCTTTCAGTCTTCAGCTTCCTTCGGAGATCCAAAATCCAAGAGTCGAGGACTGAGATCTTCCCGCTTCCTTCGGAACCCTAGGAACGGTTCCAGACCGAATCGAAGCCTTCGGATGTCATCGTGAGGGTGTTGCCGTCACAGACATATGCGGCCGAGACCCATTCCACATCCGGCGGCGACATCGGAACGACACCGAGGGGGAACTCGAACTTCACGCCATCAAGGTAGATCTCGGGCTCGGAAGGGGTGTCGGACGACACGGACACCGTGATCGTGCCGTTGTCGGCGCTCCAGGTTCCTGTCTGCTCGTCGTTGATCACGAACGCCATGTCACCAAAATCCGAGGTGACACCGATGGTCCAGTCGGTGCGGCGGTCGATGAACGTTCCATCTCCCTGGATGATCGCTACATACTCACCGTCGACATGACTGAACGTCGCACCCTCAAGGTCCTCTTCTTCTTCCATGGCCTCCACGATGGCTTCAAGGAACAGGTCGCCATCGAGAACCCACGTACCCACAAGACACGATTCATTGTCGGTGCCGCCTCCTGGGGCCGAGGATGACGATGTCGTTGTGTCCGCACGGACGGTGGTCGACGTCGTGGTGCTGGTTGTCGTCGTGGCGTCACCCGATGTCGTTGCTGTCGTGTCGGCCCCGGTGTCAGAAGCACCACCCGAGCATGCCGCTGTGACCAACCCGAGTGCGAGAATCATGGTCAATTTTCTCATTGGACCCACTCCCTGTGATGTGGAATCCAATCGTAGGCGTTGGGAACACGACGAACCGTCGAAATGCGAGCGACACCCACCGACGGGAGTCCTACTCCCCGCACCCCTGACCGCCGTTGATCGATCCGACGACGTACTCATCCGTGAGACCCGTCGTGTAGCCCCACAGACCGGTCCAATGACCTTGTTTGTACGACCAGTCACCCTGCGCCGGATCCCAGAATGCCTCGCCTAGAAAGAAGTCCGGACCTCCGTACGTTGCGCGGAGCTGACCGACGGTCGATCCGATCCCGATACCTTCCTTCGTTTTCACGCCTCTCGGGTTCGATCCGTCGAAGTAGTAGAACGTGAACAAGTGGGGTACTCCGCCGACCCAGAAGTCGGTGTCGCCGTCCGTGAACAGGAGGGTGAGCGAGCGCCGACTGTCGCTCCCCCAGCTGACCCCTCGCACCCTCGGGCCGGGACACCCCCCGAAATGCTCCCATCCCTCGTTGTACGAGTCGAGCCACCCCGTGTCGTCATCAGCAGGTCCGATGACGACTTCGACGGCCGCCACTGCATCGTCGGCATCGTATCCGAAGTAGACCCATTCGAGACCTGCCTGTATGCCCTCAGTCGAAAGTTCAAGAGTCGTGGCCGAGCCACCGAACGACGTGGTGGTCGAATCGGCGACCGTTGTCGTCGTCGTGGTGGTGGCTTGAGTGGTCGTTGTGGTGTCCGCAACCGTCGTGGATGTCGTGGTGGCGGCCGTCGTGCTCGTTGTGGTCGACGACGTGTCGGGAACGGTGGTGTCGGAGCTGTCGGAAGACGAGCTACACGCGGTCGCGACGAGGGCGACCATTACCCCTACCAACAAGATCCTTCTCACGTTGCCCCTCCCCTGGGTGCAGCTCTCAAGTTAGGGGACAATCCATACTGAGTCACGAATGCTGCACGACCCTACGGACGTCGGATTCGTGGTACCGCTACTTGGCGGCGACGAGCTTGGGCTCGGGCAACGTCGAGACGATGGTTCCGACGTCGGTGAGCAGCACGGTGTGTTCGAAGTGGGCCGACCACTTCCCATCGGCTGTGACGACTGTCCAGTCGTCGTCAAGGACAACGGATTCGGCGGTTCCGAGATTGAACATCGGTTCGATGGCGAGTGCCATGCCCGTCTTCAGCCTCAGACCCTTGCCCGCCACGCCGTAGTTGGGAACCGACGGCGCCTCATGCATCGCCCTGCCGATCCCATGCCCGACGTACTCCCTCACAACCCCGAAACCGTGCGGTGCTGCCACTGCTTCGACCGCAGCACCGATGTCACCGAGTCGCTTTCCGTGGCCGACCTGTTCGATCCCGGCCCACAGGGCTCGTTCGGTCACCTCGAGCAAGTTCTCGACCTCGGGGGCGACATCGCCGATTGCCATCGTGAACGCTGCATCGCCGTGCCATCCCTCGTAGATCGCCCCGGCATCGATCGAGATGATGTCACCGTCCTTCAGCGTGTACCCGCTTGGGATTCCGTGCACGATCGCGGAGTTCGCTGAGGTGCAGATGACGCCGGGGAACGGCTTGTGCGGTCCGCCATATCCGAGGAATGATGGGCGGCAGTCCCACTCCTTGAGGATGTCCCTTGCGACGAGATCAAGCTCGAGCGTGGTGACACCGGGGCCGGCAGCCTCACGCGTTGCCGAGTGCATTGCCGCTACGCACTGACCTGCGATCTTCATCTTCTCAAAGTCCTCGGGCGACTTCTTGGTGATCAGTCTTGTCCCCGCCACGTCCGCCTACCTTGCGAGCGCCATGACGATGCGTGCAAAGACTTCGTCGACGGAACCTGCGCCATCGACCGATACGACGGCATCCCCGTAGTGCGACACGAGAGGCGACGTCTCGGTGGCGTAGACGTCGAGTCGATGACGGATCACCTCTTCGGTGTCGTCTGATCGACCCTGGGCAGATGCCCGATTGAGCAATCGCTTGACGAGCTCGTCGGTATCCACCTCGAGCAGGATGACGAGTTCGATTCCGTCCTCACCGACCGTGTCAGCGAGAGCTTGCGCCTGTGCGGCGTTCCTCGGGTAGCCGTCGAGCAGATACCCGCAAGCCGCATCATCCTTTGCGACACGGTCTTTCACGAGAGCGAGAACAAGGTCGTCTGACACAAGCGCACCGGAAGCCATCACTGCCTCGACCGTCTTGCCGAGATCGGATCCCTCCGCCACGGCATCTCGCAGCATCTCACCGGTCGAGATGTGCGGAACGCCCAGTGCTCGTGCGAGCAGTTCGGCCTGCGTGCCCTTACCCGCTCCGGGGGGTCCGAGGAAGAGAAGCCGACGTCCCATGTGATGCTCCAATAGTCGCCAAGTCGTCAGGCACGGCGACCTACGACAGGAATCCCTCGTAGTTGCGCATGGTCAGCTGGCTCTCGATCTGTTTGGTCGTCTCGAGAGCGACACCCGCCACGATGATGATCGAAACACCCGACAGACCGACCGGTACGTTCCACCACCAGCCGAACAGGGAGGGAAGCACCGTCACAACGGCGAGGTACGCAGCGCCCGGCAGGGTGATGCGTGACAGCACGAAGGACAGATAGTTCACGGTCGCACGTCCCGGTCGGATGCCCGGGATGAACCCGCCCTGACGTTGGATCATGTCGGCCTGTCGTTCGGGATCGAACTGGATCGCCGTGTAGAAATACGTGAAGAACACAACCAGCAGTGCGAGGACACCGATGTACCACAGCGAGGGCGAGAAGCCGCCTGCGCTTGACGACAGCATGTTGTCGTTGATCCAGTCGCGGATCGATGCACCCCAGCCGGTCGAAGGAAGTGCCGAGGAGATGAGCGCAGGGAAGTACATGATCGATGTCGCAAAGATCACGGGGATGACACCCGCCATGTTGACCTTGAGCGGGATGTATGTGGATTGGCCGCCCATGACCTTGCGACCGCGCACGCGCCGCGAGAACTGCACGGGTATCCGCCTCTGACCCTGCTCGATGAAGATGATCCCGATCGTAAGGGCAATCATGATCACGCAGATGGTGAGGAACTGATAGGTCTGGGAGTTCGTGTTCAGAATCACGAGCTGTGACGGGATCTGACTGATGATCGACACGAAGATCAGCAGCGACATGCCGTTGCCGATGCCACGTTGCGTGATGAGCTCACCCATCCACATGAGCAACGCGGTACCGGCTGTCATCGTGATGACGACGATGATCACGTTGCGTGGTGTGAAGTCGGGGATGAGGTCGATGCCGCCCGTGAACTGCCCCGAATGGAACAGGTAGGCGAAACCGGTCGACTGCAGCAGGGCGAGGACGACCGTGAGATACCTCGTCCACTGTGTGATCACCTTGCGCCCCGACTCGCCCTCTTCCTGGAGTGCCTGGAGCTTCGGAATCACGACCGCAAGAAGCTGCATGATGATCGACGATGTGATGTACGGCATGATGCCAAGCGCGAAGATCGACATCTGGGTCAGGGCGCCACCCGAGAACAGGTTCAGCAGACCGACAAACCCGCTCTGCTCAGCCTGATTCGAGAAGCTCTGCACTGCATCGAGGTCGACACCCGGGACGGGAATCGAGGCACCGAGTCGATACAGGGCAAAAATGAACAGGGTGAAGAGGATCTTCTGTCGAAGATCTCTGATCCTGAAGGCATTCCTGAAGGCGGTGAGCATCGGGTCTCAGCCGTTCTATCGGTTGACGGACAAGAGCTGTCCGACAAGAGACTTGGTGTGGTCGGCTGGTTGACGCTTCGTGGGACGAGCGTTGCCGCTCGCCGCCATCGCCGACACTGCAAGGGACAACAACACTATTCGACTACCTCGATCGACCCGCCGGCTGCCTGGATCTTCTCGGCGGCACCTGCGGAGAATGCATGGGCCTGGACCGTCAGTGCGACATTGATGTCGCCCTGTCCGAGCACCTTGATCTTGCCCCGCTTGTTGACGAGACCGGCGCCCCGGATCGCTGCCGGATCGACCGTCGAACCCGCATCGAAATCGGCGAGACGCTCGACGTTGATGACGGTGAACTCCTCGCGGTTCGGGTTCTTGAAGCCCTTCAGCTTCGGAAGACGACGCTGAAGCGGGGTCTGTCCACCCTCGAAACCCTGACGCACCTTGCTCCGAGCCTTGAGGCCCTTCGTTCCGCGACCAGCGGTCTTGCCACGGCGGCCGGCCTCACCGCGTCCGACGCGGATCTTGCGCTTCTTCGACCCTTCTGCAGGTCTGAGATGATGGAGTTTCATCAGATTTCCTCTACTTCGAGCAGATGCTTGACGGCGTGGACCATGCCTCGCACGGAGTCGTTGTCAGGCCGTTCGACGCTCGAGTTGATCTTGCGTAGCCCGAGGCTCTCGACGGTCGCGCGTGCCTTCGGCTTCTCACCGATGAGGCTACGACGCAGCGTGATTCTCAGAGTCTTTGCCATTGCTATGCCTTCGTCCTCAACATCTCGGAAGAGTTGTACGCAGCGAGCAGGGCAGGTGGGAAGATCTCTTCGGCTCGCTTACCACGTGCCTTGGCGACCTTGTCGGGGCGTTGCTGGCTCTTGAGCGCGTTGATCGTTGCCCCGGCCACATTGATGTGCGTCGGGGATCCGAGCGACTTGGCAAGGACATTGTGGATGCCTGCAGCGTCGAGGATCTGGCGCACAGCACCACCGGCGATCACACCGGTACCGGGCGCTGCTGGCTTGAGGAGCACACGGCTTGCGCCGTGGACGCCGATGATCTCGTGGATGATCGTCTCGCCTGCCATGGGGACGTCGAACATCTCCTTGCGAGCGAGCTCGAAAGCCTTCTGGATCGCGGCGGGAACTTCCTTGGCCTTGGCATACCCGACACCGACCCGTCCCTTGCCGTCACCGACAGCAACGAGTGCCGTGAACGAGAACCTGCGACCGCCCTTGACGACCTTTGCCACGCGGTTGATCGCTATGACACGCTCATCGAATTCTGATTCGCGCTCACGCTCTCGGCCGCGGTTGTTGTCGCCGCGTCGGGCACGGTCCCCGCCACCCTCGCCACCGGCACCGCCGCTTGGGCGACGGTTCTGCGGGTTGCCTGCTCGAGCGTTCGGAGCGGCCGCCGGTGCGGTGTTCGCCACCGCTGCTTCAGTGTTGTCCGCCACCGCTACCTCGTCTTGGATCGTGGATCTTGAATCTTCAATTTCGCCTGTCGTCATCGATGCTCCTAGAACTCGAGTCCGGATTCGCGCGCGGCATCGGCGAGCGCCTGGATCCGGCCGTGGTACTTGTAGCCACCGCGATCGAACACGACCTTGGTGATCCCTGCATCCTTTGCGCGTGCACCGATGAGCTTGCCGACCTGCGTTGATGCTTCCGTCGTAAGCGTGTCTGCCTTGACGGCGGATTCGCTCGACGACGCTGACGCAAGGGTGCGACCGCTGTCGTCGTCGATGAGTTGTGCGTAGATGTGCTTGTTCGACCGGAACACGGCAAGACGAGGACGTGCCTCGGTGCCGCGGACCGACTTGCGAACCCTGAAATGTCGACGGCGCCGTGCGTCCGTACGTGTACCCCTCATGAGGACACTCCTGCCTTACCTGCCTTGCGGCGGACCCGCTCATCCGTGTACCGGATACCTTTGCCCTTGTATGGCTCAGGCGGGCGGACCGCTCTGATGTTTGCTGCGACCTGGCCGACGAGTTGCTTGTCGATGCCCCCGACGACGATCTTCGTCGGTTCGGGAACCTCGAATGTGATCCCTGCCGGGGCGTCGATCTCGACCGGGTGTGAGAATCCGACCTGGAGTTCGAGCTGGTTGCCCTTGAGCGCGGCGCGGTATCCGACACCGACGGCGGTGAGTTCCTTGGAATATCCCTCGGACACGCCGACGACCATGTTGTTGATCAGCGAACGCAACAGACCGTGGAGTGCACGGGAGCTCCGCTCGTCGTTCTCACGCTCGACGCTCACCGTCCCGTCATCAACCGATACGGTGATGCCTTCGTTGAGTGTCTGGGTGAGGGTTCCCCTCGGACCTTTCACCTCAACGACATCGCCGGTGACTTTGACTTCGACCCCGCTCGGAAGCGCGATCGGGCTCTTACCGATACGACTCATGTCACCACACCTTGCAGAGGACTTCGCCACCGACGTTGCGCCGACGAGCCTCCCGATCGGTCATGACACCGGTGGACGTCGAAACGATCGACATACCGATGCCACCGCGGATGCGTGCGATGTCGCCGGCGCCCTTGTACACACGGTGGCCGGGCTTGGAGATCCGCTGGATGCCCTGGAGGACACTCTTGCGGTTCGAGTCGTAGCGGAGGGTGACGACGAGCTCGGAGCCGACATCTCCATCCTTGGTCTTGTACCCGTCGATGTAGCCCTCTTCGGAGAGAATGCGGGCAATCTCGACCTTGATCTTGGACGACGGCATCGTTGTCTCGGGGTGCAACGCCGTGTTGGCGTTGCGGATCCTGGTGAGCATGTCCGAGATTGGATCGGTGTACACGACTACCACGACCCCTTTCTGATCCCGGGAAGCTCACCGCGGTGAGCCATCTCACGCACGGCGATACGCGACAGACCGAACTTGCGGAAGTATCCGCGGGGACGACCCGTGACGTTGCAACGATTCCGGTGCCTGCTCGCGCTTGCGTCACGAGGCATCTTGGCGATGGCGGCATACGCTTCTCGCTTGTCCTCGTATGAGGCTTCCGGATCCTTGATGATCTTGACGAGCTCCGAACGTCGGTCCGCATAGCGAGCGACGATCACAGCGCGTCTGTTGTTCTTGGCGATCTTTGAAGTTTTCGCCATCAGGCACCTACCTGCTGTCGTCGGAATGGGAACCCGAATGCGTCGAGGAGTGCTTTCCCCTGCTCATCGGTCTCCGCGGTGGTCACCAGTGTGATGTCCATGCCGCGGACCTTTTGTACTTTGTCGTAATCGATTTCGGGGAAGATCAGCTGCTCGGTCACACCGAAGCTGTAGTTACCCCTGCCGTCGAATCCTTTGGCGCTGAGACCGCGGAAGTCGCGGATACGTGGGATCGCCAACGCCACAAGCCTATCGAGAAATTCCCACATTCGATCACCGCGAAGGGTGACATGGGCACCGATGGCCTGGCCTTCGCGGACCTTGAAGTTCGACACCGACTTGCGGGCACGGTTCACCTTCGGCTGTTGACCGGTGATGATCCGAAGATCCTCGACGACACCGTCGATGAGCTTGGCATCAGCCGCGGCGTCGCCGGCACCCATGTTGACGACGATCTTCGTCATCCGGGGAACCCGCATCACATTGTCGAGACCGAGATCCTCTTTGAGTTGACCCTTGATCTCGTTGTTGTATTGCTCTTTGAGTCGAGGAGCCATCAGAGGTCACCTCCACACTTGCGACATACGCGGTACTTGTTGCCGTCGTCGTCGAATCGGGCACCGATCTTGGTCGGTCCGCATTCGCTGCACATGATCATCACGTTGGATGCGTCGATCGGCATGTCCTTGTCGATGATCCCGCCCGTGTTGGCTTCCCCTGTCGCACGTTGATGACGTTTGGCCGTGGCCACGCCCTCGACGATGATGCGATTCCTTTCGGGGAAGACCTTGGCGATCTTCGACTCGGTGCCTGCATCCTTTCCGGCAATGACCATGACGCGGTCTCCACTACGGAGTTTCATCACAGCACCTCCGGTGCAAGCGAGACGATTCGCATGAACTTCTTGTCGCGCAGCTCGCGACCGACGGGTCCGAAGATTCGGGTGCCCCGTGGCTGCTGCTGGTCGTTGATGATGACGCATGCGTTCTCGTCGAAACGGATGTAGGAACCGTCGGGACGACGGTTCTCCTTGCGGGTGCGCACGACGACTGCCTTGACGACCTCGCCCTTCTTGACGGTGCCGCCAGGAATCGCTTCCTTGACGGTGGCGACGATCACGTCGCCTACCGACGCGTAGCGCCGCCCCGACCCTCCGAGCACGCGGATACACAGCACCTCGCGGGCCCCGGAGTTGTCTGCGACCTTGAGTCGCGTCTCTTGTTGGATCATCGAGCACGCTCCACTACCTCAGCGACGCGCCACCTCTTCGACTTGGACAGAGGCTTCGTCTCGATGATGCGAACGGTGTCGCCGATATGGGCGTCGTTCTGCTCGTCGTGTGCGTGATACTTCTTGCGGACGGGGATCGTCTTGCCGTAGCGGGCGTGACGCTTTGCGTCGCGAACCTCAACGGTCACGGTCTTGTCCCGCTGGTCGGAAACGACGATTCCGACGCGTACCTTGCGGCGTGCGCGTTCCATCTACGCCTCCTCCTGCTGTGACTGCCACGCTTCGATTTCCTGCTCGCGCATCACCGTGGCGATACGGGCAACGTCGCGCTTGACCTCTTGGAGGCGTGCAGTGTTGTCCAATTGATTCGTGACGAGTTGGAAGCGCAGGTTGAACAGCTCTTCTTTCGCCTCGTCGAGCTTTCTTTCAAGCTCCGTGTAGTTCAGTTTGCGGAGTTCAAGGGCGTTCATACGTCCTCCCGCTTCACGAACTTGGTCTTGACAGGAAGCTTGTGACCCGCAAGGCGCATGGCCTCGCGTGCGAGCTCCTCGTCGACACCAGACATCTCGAACATGACCCTGCCGGGCTTCACGACGGCGACCCAGTATTCAGGGTTGCCCTTGCCCGAACCCATTCGGGTTTCAGCAGGCTTCTGCGTGATGGGCTTGTCCGGAAAAATCGTGATCCAGACCTTCCCTCCACGCTTGATCTTGCGGGTCATTGCAATACGTGCGGCTTCGATCTGGCGGGACGTGATCCAGCCACGCTCCTGTGCCTGGATTCCGAAATCGCCGAACGATACGCGGGTTCCGCCCTTTGCCTTGCCCGCCATCCGGCCCTTCTGGCCCTTGCGGTACTTGGTGCGCTTTGGCATCAACATGGGCTACTCCTCCTCGCCTGCTGCATCGGCGGCAGCTTCGGAGTCGTCACTTGGCTCGGCGGCCTCGCTGGTGTCGGCTTCGGTGGT
>CAZDIQ010000036.1:13222-17669 GCA_964505525.1 uncultured Acidimicrobiaceae bacterium
TCGACTACCTCTTCCACGACCGTGTCCTCGGAAACGGCTTCGGTTGTCGGGCTGACGGCTGAAGGCTGAACGCCGTCAACGGCAGTTTCTGGAGAAACTGCTTCGAGTGCCTCTTCAAGCACGGCCTCGGCATCGGCAGCGGTGACCTTCCGGCCCCCACCTGCCTCGATGATGCGGCCAGAGCGCTTCCCACCGCCGGCTTCGACGACGCGTTTGCCGCCGCCTGCCTCGATGATGCGCTTCTCGGACCCACCAGCGGCTGCTTCGGCACGGGACTTGACGGACTTGCGGCGTGCGCGGTCTGCCGCGTCACCTGTTGCCAGGCGAGCTTCAGTGGCTGCACGGCTCGGAGAGCCGGCACGCTTCATGATGTCGCCCTTGTAGACCCACACCTTGACGCCGATGGCACCGACGGTTGTCGAGGCAGTCGCCTCGCCGTAGTCGATGTCGGCGCGCAGCGTGTGCAACGGGACGCGTCCTTCGAGGTACCACTCACGTCTACCCATGTCGGCGCCGCCAAGACGACCGGATGCCTGGACGCGGACGCCCTCGGCTCCGGCCTTGAGCGCCGTTGCCACGGTGCGCTTCATGGCACGACGGAACGAAACGCGGCCTTCGAGCTGGTCGGCAACGCTGCGTGCAAGCAACGTGGCGTCAAGCTCGGGGTTGTGGACCTCGATGACGTTGAACTTGATTCTGCGTCCGGAAATCTTCTCAAGACCGGCGCGCATGCGCTCCGCCTCGGATCCGCCACGACCGATGACAACACCAGGGCGACCCGTGTGGACATCGACCTGGACCTTCTTGTCACCGATACGCTCGATATCGATGCGTGAGATCGCGCCACGCTTGAGCTCTTCGTTCAAGTAGACGCGGATCTTGTGATCTTCTGCCACGTTCGAGGCGTATTCCCTGTCGCTGTACCAGCGCGCCGTCCAATCAGTGACGATTCCGAGACGCAGACCGTAGGGATGGCTCTTCTGTCCCATCAGGCATCCTCCTCCTGGTCGTCTGCGACAACAATGGTGATGTGGCTCGTCCGCTTGAGAATCTGGGTCGCACGACCGCGGGCACGAGGGCGCCAGCGCTTGAGCGTCGGACCTTCGTCTGCGTATGCCTGTGCGACGAACAATTCATCAGCGTCGAGTGCGAAATTGTGCTCGGCGTTCGCGATTGCGGAGTCGAGAACCTTGCGCACGGTCGTCGCCGCCTTGCGGTTCGTGAATTGCAGGACAGCCTGCGCCTCGTCGACCGGAAGCCCGCGAACGAGATCGAGCACGCGCCGCACCTTGTACGGTGACTGACGCACGTATTTTGCTTGGGCTCTGGCGTTCATCGTTTCCTCGCTGAGGAGTCAGCCATGTGGCCTCGGAAGGTCCGCGTCGGTGCGAACTCTCCGAGCTTGTGACCGACCATCGATTCTGAGATGTAGACGGGGACGTGCTTGCGACCGTCGTGCACCGCAATGGTGTGACCGACCATCTCGGGGATGATCGTCGAGCGACGACTCCAGGTACGGATGACACGCTTGTCTCCGCCGGAATTCGCCTTCTCGATCTTCACCAAGAGGTGCTCGTCGACGAACGGCCCCTTTTTCAGGCTTCTCGCCATGGCTTACCTCTTACCCTTCTTGGCACGGCGACGAACGATGTACTTATCGCTCGCCTTGTTCTTCTTGCGGGTCTTGCCCTCCGGCTTGCCCCACGGGCTCACCGGGTGTCGGCCACCCGAACTGCGACCCTCGCCACCACCAAGGGGGTGATCGACGGGGTTCATCGCAACACCTCGGGACTGTGGGCGCTTACCCTTCCAGCGGTTCCGACCTGCTTTGCCGATCTTGATGAGCTCAGCCTCGGTGTTGCCGACCTGACCGACGGTTGCGCGGCAGTCGAGTTCGACCTGACGCATCTCGCCGGAAGGCAACCGAAGGAGAGCAACATTGTTCTCCTTCGACATGAGCTGGACCGCGGCTCCCGCAGACCGTGCCATCTTGGCTCCGCCGCCAGGGCGAAGCTCGACACCGTGGATCACGGTACCGGTCGGTATGTTGCGCAGCGGAAGTGCGTTCCCCGGGCGGATTTCAGCACCTGAGCCGGACTCAAGCCTGTCTCCGACCGCGATTCCGAGAGGAGCGAGGATGTAGCGCTTCTCCCCGTCGACATAATGAAGGAGCGCAATGCGTGCATTGCGGTTCGGGTCGTACTCGACAGAGGCGACCTTTGCGGGAATGCCGTCCTTGTTCCGACGGAAATCAATGATGCGGTACCGACGCTTGTGCCCACCGCCGCGGTGACGCGAGGTGATGCGCCCGTACGAGTTGCGACCCGAAGACCGCGTCTTGGGGGCAAGCAGGCTCTTTTCGGGGGTCGACTTCGTGATCGTCTCGAAATCGGAAACGGTCTGGAAGCGACGCCCCGGTGATGTCGGTTTGAGTTTCTTTACGCCCATGATCTATACCTCGAACACGTCAATCGAGTGGCCGTCAGCAAGTGTGACGACGGCTCGTTTCGTGTCGTTGCGTTTGCCCACCGTCCATCCGGTGCGCTTCTTTTTTCCCTTGCGGTTCATCGTGTTCACAGATGCGACCTTCACGTTGAAGATCTTCTGGATCGCGAGCTTGATCTCGGTCTTGTTCGAGCGGCGATCAACGATGAATGTGTAGCTGTTGTTGTCGGACACAAGGTCATATGACTTCTCCGAGACAACCGGCTGGAAAATGATGTCGCGTGGATTCTTCATGCCGACACCTCCTCGTCACTGCCCTCGGAGGTGGCGCTTTCCGGCTCGGTTGCCGGGCTTGGATCCTGGATCCTGGATCTTGGATCTTCTGCACCGGCGGCGTGCTCCTTGGTTCCGCGGGGTGCTCCCTGACCGAGCTCGAGTGTTCCCTGGCTCATCACGATCGTTTCGGCCCACAGTACGTCGTAGGTGTTCGCCTGCCCGAGGTTGTGGGCGATGACGCCGTCGATGTTGCGGAACGACTTGATGGCCGTGCGCTCGTGATCCTCGGCGATGAGAAGCACCTTGCCCGTCACACCCATTGCCTTGAGCAACGCTGTGGCGTTCTTGGTCTTTGGCGTATCCCACGAGTCGAAGGACTGGATGACCTTGATCTTGCCCGCTGCTGCACGCACGGACAGGGCGCTTCGCAGGGCGAGGCGCCGCATCTTCTTGGGTGTCCTTTGGCTGTAGTCACGCGGCTTGGGTCCGTGTGCGACACCACCGCCTGCCCACTGGGGCGAGCGGATCGAACCGTGACGTGCGCGTCCAAGACCCTTCTGTGCCCATGGCTTGCGACCACCGCCGCGCACTTCTGCGCGCGTCTTGGTCGAATGCGTGCCTGAGCGTCGTGCCGCAAGCTGTGCGGTGACGACCTGGTGCATGACTGCAGTGTTCGGTTCGATGCCGAAGATGTCCGCGTTGAGATCGACGGTCCCGTTCGGGGTTCCGTCGGCTGCAAACAGATCAGCGGTCAGTTTCTCAGCCATTGGCCTTCACCGCCTCCCGCACGACGACGATTGCGCCCTTCGGCCCAGGAATGGCACCACGAAGCAGGATGACGTTGCGCTCGACATCGACCTCGATGACATCAAGATTCATGACGGTGATCTGATCGCCACCCATGCGTCCCGGCATGCGCTTGCCCTTGAACACCCTTGCAGGTGTCGCACAGGCACCGATCGATCCCGGCGCACGATGGACCTTGTGGGCACCGTGACCGGCACCCTGGCCCTTGAAGTTGTGACGCTTCATGACTCCGGCGAACCCCTTGCCCTTGGAGATGCCTGTCACGTCGGCCTTCTGACCTGCGCTCAACACGTCTCCGATGGTGATCTGCTGACCGAGCTTGAAAGCGTCGGCGTCCTCGACCCGGACCTCAACGACATGACGGTGCGGGGCAACGCCAGCCTTTGCGAAGTGTCCCGTCGAGGGGCGACCGGCCTTGTCAGCGGCAAGCTCCTTGAACGCGATCTGGATCGCCGAGTAACCGTCCGTCTCGACACGCTTGATCTGCGTGACGACGACAGGACCGGCCTTGACGGCAGTCACAGGAACCGCGTGGTTCTGCTCGTCGAAGATCTGGGTCATCCCCAGCTTCTCTCCGATGATTGCGTTCATGTCTTGATCTCTACTTCCACGCCTGCTGGCAGGTCGAGCCGCATGAGCGAATCAACCGTCTTGGGGGTCGGTTCGAGGATGTCGATCAGCCGCTTGTGGATCCGCATCTCGAAGTGCTCGCGCGACGTCTTGTCGACGTGTGGACCACGGATGACGGTGTAGCGATGAATCCGCGTGGGCAGTGGAACCGGCCCCCGGATCTTTGCCTGGGTACGGGTCACCGTCTCCGCGATCTTGCGCGCCGACTCATCGACAACCGTGTGATCGTATGCCTTGAGACGGATTCGGATCCGATGCTCGCTTGCCATTGTTTGTGTTCTTTCTTCTT
>CAZDIQ010000037.1:0-3109 GCA_964505525.1 uncultured Acidimicrobiaceae bacterium
CCTAGATCATCTGCCTTCGGTCAAATCGATCCGCGGATCCATGAATCTCTCGTGCCTCCGTCCGTTGTAGGAGAGGTAGGAGTCGGCGCGGACTTCTACGTCCCCCCAGCCTTCTCCGGCGAGGTCGGTTTCGACCATCACGGCTCCTTGACGGATGAGCTCAGGGTCCGTCGCCATGATGCTTCTCTGACGAGGCGTCAGCCCGTGTGGGCCATCGACGATCCACGTCGCGCCGGAGCCGGGATCGGTCACGACGAAATCGACGCTTCCCGTCTTCTCGGTCAGCATGACACGCCACCCGAACTGGTATCCCTCCCCGGACCGCAGGACGTCTCCGTTGCCCACAGTTCGGAGCGGTATGAGGACCATGGCAAGGCAATACGCGACAAGGACCCCGGTCACCGGTCGGTGCCACCGGCTTGTCGGTGCCACCTCGTCCGGCGCTTCCGACGGGGTGACTTTGCGACGGATCCGTGACCACAGGTTCGAGGGCCAGTCCGGGCGGAAGAACACGAGAAGCCCGCAGGTCATCACCAGGGGGAACAGACCGATCGAAGGGAACAACAGCCAGGTCGTGAGATGGAACCCGGCAGCGATCGCATAGGCGAATGGTCGAGTCCTCGACCACAGCATCCAACCGACGATCGTCAGATCGAAGAAGGCACCCGCCCACGACAACGCGACGGCAACCTCCGAATACGCGAACAGGGGGCCGAGGAGGGGGAAGTCGGTGCGGGCACCGAGCCAGGTCGCAAGCGGCTCGCCACGAAACAGCCAATCGGCGTTGATCTTCGCGATCCCAGCGAACACGTATACGAATCCGACCTGGAACCTGAGCATCCACACGACACCCATCGGTACCCATTTGCCGGGGGACGGGTTCCGTCTTGCGTCAAGCGACCACACCCTGTCAAGCGGAAGGGCGAGCATGACAAGCGCCGTCAACCCGATCCAGTAGTAGTGATTGATGTAGTACGTCCTGTCGACGAGCTCCATGTACGCAAAGAGACCGAGGAAGGTCACAAGGGCGAACCGATACCGCCATCCGAGGGCGACGCACAGCGCAGCGAGACCCATGGCGGCGATGTGCAGCGTCATCCACGGCTCGGGCCACGGTGTGATCCATGAGAACCCGGGGTACGAGAAGTGCCGGGGCGGATCGACCAACAGGGCACCAACCCACCCGTAGGCGATGTACCGGGCGGCGATGAGCATGCCGACCGTCCCGAGGACGATCCGGAACATCGCAGCGGACTCGCCGCTCACCGGCTTGTCGACGAGCGCGGCAAGCCGCTCCATCATCCGCTGTCACCGTCGCTGTCGGACAGACCGAGTGTGATGTCGAGCAGGGACACGACATCGGTTTCGAAGGTACGTCGCACCACAGCGAGGACGTCGTACAGGGCGTGGAGCTCGTCGGGATACGTCTCGAGGGCGACCGCGAACGAGGTCCCCCCGGTCCTTTCCAACAGGTCGTCGGTCAGAGCCACTGCTTCTGACAGTGCGGCGAGTATCGCCGCATCCACGTCGGCATCGCGACTCCTGATCGCTCCCGACATGCCCTGGGGTGCGGACCCGTACGTGGCGACGAGACCGTCGATCTGATTCCTCAGCGCTGCCAATCCGAACGCCGCAGCACCCTCCGGGTATGCGTTGGGGAGCGGTGTTGGCGACGTGATCCCCAACGCCTTGCCGATCTGGGTCTGGGTCAGCTTCTTGGTGAGCTCGATGACGCTGCCTACGACCTTGCCGAGGGAGTCGTTCGGTTTCATGGCCATGTCACCGGTACCGACGAACTGATCGATGTACGCACTCCCGCCAGCATGGGTTACGAACCACGCGTCGGTGAGAGCAGCCGAATCCTCCTCCAACACGGTCGCCACGGACTCGACGTACTCGCAGCGACGCGCATCGAGAGGGATGCCTGAGAACAGGATGTACTCGATCGCACCGATGCCCTTCTGGGTTGTGGGGAGCGAACCCCGCACGAAATCCGCATCAAGCACATGGTCGGAGGCGAGCGTTTCCTCGATGCCCGATTCGCTCGTCGGTTCGTACCCGATGTTCGAGTCGGCCCGTCCCATCGTCGTCGGCCCGAACCAGGCCGCCTCCGTGAACTTCCACGCCGCCTTTGCACTGTGCCACGCTTCCTTGGCCGCACCCAGTGCGACGTCGTCCATGGAGCCACACGCCCCATGCACTGCCGCGGCCAGATCGATGATCGCCACGTTCGACTGTTCGTACGCAGGTCTGAGGTAGTCGTCGGCTGTGTCCGTGACCGCCGTGGACAGGTCCGATCCGCTGCTGCACGCCGAAGCAGTGGTCGCGAGAACAAGGACCAACGAGATCCTCCATGCGTTCCTCACAACGACTCCAGGAACGCAATCAATCGCGCACGAGCCACCGAATCCAGAGCGACGAAGCCGTCCCGTGCCGCCAGCGCCTCTCCACCGTGCCAGAGCACGGCTTCCTCAAGCGACCGCGCCCTTCCGTCGTGGAGGAAGAACGTGTGCCCGTTGACCTGCTCGACCAGCCCGATGCCCCACAGTGGGGGAGTGCGCCACTCCGAACCTGTGGCAAGACCGTCCGGTTTGCCGTCGGCGAGCCCGTCGCCCATGTCGTGCAGGAGCAGGTCCGAGAACGGGAAGATCTGCTGGTCGGAAACGGCAGAGATCGCGTCCTTACCTGTTGTGAACGATGGTCTGTGGCACACAGCACACTGGAGTTGCTCGAACAGATCCGCCCCCGCGATCACATCGGGATCATCAAGATTCCGACGTTGTGGGACCGCAAGGGTCGATGCGTAGAACACCACCTTGGCGAGACGCTCCGCAGTGATCTCCGGTGTCCCGCCGTTGGGCGCCCTCTGACACTCGACCTGGACGACCGTGCAGTTCTCCTCGGGATGGATGGGTGACGTGATGCCGAGGTCGGCGATGAAGGCGTCGGCAACCTGATCCTCGACAGTGGCCGTGTTGGCCTTCCATCCGAACCGCCCGAGCATCTCCTTCCCACTCCCTGCAGACATGACGATGTTGGCTCGGCCACTGATGCCGTCACTGTTCTCGTCATCGGGATCCTCGAACTCCCGGATGTCGCGCTCCGGGAT
>CAZDIQ010000037.1:3209-5484 GCA_964505525.1 uncultured Acidimicrobiaceae bacterium
CGTCACTGTTCTCGTCATCGGGATCCTCGAACTCCCGGATGTCGCGCTCCGGGATGGCCTGAAGCAGACCCGAACCCGAGATCACCGGTGCGATCCTGGGCGAGATGAGCAGTCCCGAAAGCTGTGTCCCGTTCGTATCCGTAACACCGTATGTCGGCATCCTGAGACTGAACGGGGTTCCGTCGTCGTATTCGCCGGGCACCTCGGTGTATGTGATCTGCATGTGACCCTCGGTGGGTACACCCTGGATGCTCCGATCCTGGAGCTGGGCCCCAAGCTCCGGATGCGGCACGACGAATTCGCCCTCGCGGTCACCTACGCGCAGCAGGAGCCCGCGTTCGGGGTCGTCCGAGTCTGCCGGGGGGCGAGCCCTCCCATCGAGCACGTGACACGAGGCACACGCAGTGGCGTTCATCAGAGGGCCGAGACCGTCTCGCGCATCGGTCGAGGACGGAGCCGTCACCCACGGTTGGGTGAAGAACGAATCGCCGACCTCGAACACCCTCCGTTCCTCGGTTCCGAGGTTCGGGGCAGCGCTACCGAACGCGTTTCTGTTCGCAAGAGGCGTGGTGGTATCGCCACCCGAGGACGCAACGAGGAGGTCGCTGCCGTTGCTCGAGCATCCGGTCGCCATGACCATGACGATCGCAACGGGAGCGACCCATCGTTTCAAGGTCAACTATCCAATGGTGATACCGAGCGCGTCTGCACCGGCGGTGATGGCATCCGCCTGCACTTCAAGGGCCTCGATCGTGCTCATGATTGCCACTCTGCCTGGATCGGTATCGGGTACGCCGACCACAAGGTACTGGTCAAGCGGCGGTTCGATCGACTCTGCGGCGGCTTTCGAGGCCTTGATCGACGCGGTGAGCGCATCGGCGGCGTCCTTGTCGACCGCAGCGATCGCCTCAACGATGCCGACACCCGACACGGATCCGAACTTGCCATTCGCCACGGCTTCGATACCAGCAATGTTCGCCAGGTAGTCATTGGTCGTGTTGTCGGAGAAGCACGAGTGCTCATCCTCCTGCGACCGCTCCTCATAGGCGACGGTCATGCGTTCACCTGCGAGCTCGCCGAGGGTGAGCTCACCCATCCCGGTCATGATCATGGCGAGCGCCTCGTCAGTGTCGAGGGCAAGGAACTCGGATCGGTAGTTGTCAGCGTCCGGTTCCCAGGCCTCAACCAGTGAGGTGAGGTGGACGAGGAGAAGATCACTCGCAGTCGCGAGGTACTCACCCCGTCGGTCCGCGTTGGGAGCTTCGGAGTAGTCCGTCGCCGGGCGTGCGCCTGGACCTTCCGCATCGAGGTCCTGACCCCACAGAAGAAACTCGATGGCGTGCCATCCCGTCGAGATATTGGTCTCGCCGCCGTTCTCGTTCGCATCGACGAGCACTGACGCGTCGATCGTCGGATACCCGCTTGGATCATTGACGATCCCGCTGTCGGGCGCCCCCTCGACGTAGTCGATGTACGCCTCGTCGAGCGGCCACGCATTGACGAGCCCTTCGACGCCGTCGTCCTCGCTGTCGATCGGTCCGCCGTAGAACCGGAAGACCTCGGTTGCTCCGTAAATATCGCGCGCATCGAGCCACGCCTGCTTGGCATCGTCAAGCTTCTGTTCCGAGGGATCACCGAGGAAGTCGTCAATGGCGGCATCCATGGCGGTTGCCGATTCGAGTGTGTCTTTGTATGCCTCGTGGACAACGTCTGCGTAGTTCTCGACTGCAGCGCGCTCGACGTCTTGTGCATCGGTCCCGTTCGAGCACGCAGCGGCCAGTAGCCCCACTCCGATTGCGATCATTCCAAGCCTTTTCCGGTACATGCTCCGCTCCCGTGGTGTCGTCGTCCGTTGTGTTTAGGCACGATTGTCAGGTCAGCCTAATACCACTACGAACATAGGAATAATGCTGTGCGGGTGTGCAAGGAACTGTGCGTACTAACCAACGTTGGCGGGTGGATGTCGTCGAAAGGTTTGTACCATCGGAGCACGCGGCAACGTCGCTGCTCCGGTACGGTGGCCGCAACGCCCTTACACCCGTCGCCCGCATCCCGGTCACCATGAGAGGACCTGCCCAGATGGCACAGAACCACAACCGCGGCTCGTCGAAGGGTTCGTCGAACAAACCGAGCGGTTCCAAGGGCGCTTCAGCTGCTCGGTCAGGATCATCCGGGTACAAGGGGAAGTCGTCCGGTTCGTCTGGCAAGTCGTCGGGTTCGTCCGGGTACAAGGGGAAGTCGTCCGGTTCGTCCGGCAAGTCGTCGGGTTCGTCCG
>CAZDIQ010000037.1:5584-17568 GCA_964505525.1 uncultured Acidimicrobiaceae bacterium
TCCGGGTACAAGGGGAAGTCGTCCGGTTCGTCCGGCAAGTCGTCGGGTTCGTCCGGGTACAAAGGGAAATCGTCCGGTTCGTCTGGTACGTCGTCGGGTTCGTCGGGGTACAAAGGGAAGTCGTCCGGATCCTCCGGCTACAAAGGAAAGTCATCGGGGTCAGCCGGCGCGTCGTCCGGATCGTCGAGTAAGTCGTCGGGGTACAAGGGGAAGTCTTCCGGATCGTCGAGTGCATCGTCTGGTTCATCGGGGTACAAAGGCAAGTCTTCCGGGTCAGCTGGGTACAAGGGGAAGTCGTCCGGGACGTCTTCGGGATCCGGGTACAAGGGGAAGCCGTCGGGGTCGTCCGGCACATCGTCTGGATCATCGGGGTACAAGGGCGGAGCAAAGTCGACGGGAAGCCCCGGTGCGTCGAGGGTGAATTCGTCATCCAAACCGGCCCCCGCAGGCAGACCGACCGAGAAGAAGACGCACTACACGGCGACCACCCGCGACGTGGAACGACAACGTCGGGAGAACAACCAGCGCCGGCGGGATCTCCAGGGCGCGGCGGTCAATCTGCCGAACTGGGTCATCGAGAGCCTCGAGCGGGTCACCCCGAAGGACAGGATCGCTCCCGCTCTCGAAGCGCTCGGTGCGGCGTCCGAAGCGCTCGGTGACGGCAAGTATCAGAATGCCGTCAGACACGGCGAGCGCGCAAAGGCTCTTTCGCCCAACGACGCCACCATCCGCGAGACGATCGGGATTGCGGCATACCGGCTCGGCGACTGGTCGAAGGCGCTCACGGAGTTGCGGGCGTATCGCCGGATAGCGGGGGACAGCACGCACCTGCCGATCGAGATGGACATCCTTCGTGCACTCGACCGGGACCGCGATGTCGAAAAGGCGTGGGCTGAGCTCCAGAAGCGCGGTGGCCATGGATTGGTCATGAACGAGGGAATCGTCGTGTACACGTCGTATCTCCTCGACAAGGGTCGCGCCCAGGAAGCGTGGACGATATCCAACCCCGGGCGGCCCGTCGACAAACCCAACGAAGCGCACCTGCGGCTGTACTACGTAGCGGCTCGAGCGGCAGCAGCCAACGGCGACCGCGACACGGCAAAGAAGCTCTCGGACGTCATCGTGCTCAACGACCCCGGTTTCCCCGGATGGGAGCAACTCGAATCCGAGATCGCGGGCATCGGCTCCGAGTAGGTAACCGCCGGCATCACACGGCTCGTGTTTGCGTGAGCGCCCCATCAAGTCTGTCGCACAGAATCTGTCGCACACCTCCGATACGTTGTCACCATGTCCCGCGCTTCCATGGAAAGGAAGTCGTTGTGGATCTCAACCTCATCGTGATTGCAGGAAGGGTCGCTGCCCAACCAGAATGTCGCTCCTTCGATTCGGGGAGCACCATGATCCGACTGCTCGTCACCGTTCGATCAAACTCACCACGCAGACGGGTCGATGTCGTCCCGGTATCGCAGTGGGATCCACCCGACGATGTGACCGACGGATCGATCACCGTCGGTACCTCCGTGATGATCATCGGTTCGGTGCAACGTCGATTCTGGTCGGCGACCGATGGTCGCCGCAGTCGGCTTGAGGTCGTCGCACACGACATCGTGGTGCGGCCCGAAGGAGAGGAGGAGAGCGAATCCGATGGTCTGAAAGCCGTGTGAGGGTGTTCCTCTAGCGTTCTTCGATCCTGCGCCGTTCCTTGATCCTGCGCTGGAGCTTCTTCTCGGCTTCACGACGACCCCGCCATTCGCGGTATCCGACCACCATGGCGGTGCCACGCCACCATTCGCCGATTCCCGTTGCATTCTTGGATGCCGCGGCTCGCTTCTCCGTGGTGCGTTGCTCGGCCCTCTGACGACGAGTCGACGCGAGGCTCGGTGAAACTGCGCCGCGGTTCGGAACGCGGAAGGAACGCAATGCAACGGCAGCGGCACCGAGCAGCCCGATCAGCACCACGCCGCCAGCGGCCAGGGGTGAGAAACCGGAACCGGAGTTGTCACCGAAGCCAGCAGCGAGCGCTGAGGGAAGGAGTGTCGTTGTCGTGGTCGTCTCCGGGACGGTGGTCGTCGTTGTGGTTGTCTGGGTGACCTGTGTCGCGAGCACCGGTGGGAAGACGGTGGTGTGATCGGTATTCGAGGCTCTGCCGCCGTCAGGACCGAACCCGATCGCCGTGGCCCCGTTGGTGAAGGGCGACTCACCATCAAGGTTTGCAACCGCACATTCGTACTCATATGACGCGCCGACACCGAGGTCAGGAAGCTCGGACTTTGCGCAATCGGAATTCGGATCGATCGCAAGAGCGAGGTCATCGGTGACGTGGATACCTGTCAGGGTGACCGACCCTGTGTTGGTCACCACGATCGTGAAGTGACCGATGCCGTCCGCACCGTATTGGGTGGGGTCAGCGATGGCGTCGATTTCGATACGTGGACCGATGCCCTCGGTGGTCGTCGTCGTATCTATGGCTGCGGTGGTCGTGGTCGCGGCCGTGGTCGAGGTCGTGGATGAGGCCGGAGGGAGCGTCGTGGCGGTCGGGGGAGTTGTGGTCGTCGTGGTCACCGGTGCAGGAGCCACCGTGAGCGTGAACGACCGCTGGCTGTCACCGTCAATGAAGACATAGGTGTAGGCACCGGGCGGTGTCGCTCCCGAAGCCGTGAATCGGAACGAGAACGTGGGGGCGGAACCCGTCTTGCCGACGCTGATTCCCGGACCTCCCGGATTCGGTGCCACTTCGACCGTAGCGGTATCGGTCGTGATGGAAACGACGGTGGAACTGCCCTGGGTGACGGTTGCCGATCCTGCTCCGGTCATGGTTGCCGTTGCAGGGGCAGCAGACAGGATCAACGCGACCGCGAGAACGAGGATGCCGGCAAGAGCGAGCGCGACGGCCACGGGCCAGGCATGTATGGACCTAGATGTCCGCATGTGTCGTCACCCCTCGGTTCTTCCGCCATCCACTCCGCATTGTGCAAAACCGGTCGGTCGCATGTCCAGCGCCGGAAGCTATTCGCGCCTGGCAGGCACAGTGTGCGAGGCGGGATGCTCACCGATGGTGTCGACCATCGATCCGGCCGAGACCGTCATCTCTGCCCGCAACGGCGCAAAGTTGTACACGTACCCGATGGAAGGTATGCCGACCAGTTCCATCTGCGTCCTGAGCTCCTCGGCCGCCTGCATGTCCTCGCCGTGAGCGACCACAACCATGGCCCTGTCGGCGAGGCGAGCCAGAGTTGTCGCGTAGGCGACCCGCAGGAGGGGCGGGGCGTCGATGAGGACGAGATCGTAGAGCTGCGTGAGCGACGAGAAGAGCGACGCGGTTCCCTCTGCCGAGAAGAAGTCGGGCCCTTGCACCGATGCCGTGCCTCGTGAGAGCAGCTCGACCGATCCGGTCGCGTTGAGCGGGATGTTGACGACGGCACCGGCCAGCGTGGCGGTGCCCGTCATGACATCGGTCATGCCAGGACGCGGCTCGCCCTCGCCGAGCAACAGATTCGTGAGCTGTTGATTGCCGAAGTCCGCGTCGACGAGGAGCACCCGGTGGCCCTCCCTCGCAGCCGCGAGGCCGGTGTTGGCAGTGACGACCGTCTTGCCTTCGAACAGCCCGGCCGACACCGTGACGATCGATCCGAAGTTCTTGTGTCCGTCCTCACGGGCTGGCCAACGTTGCTGCAACAGCACCGATGCGGAGACGAACCGGAACGCCTCTGCGGAAGCCGTTGCGGGAGCATCGAGGACCGGTAAACGGGAGTCGACGCGTTCTTCGCGGAAGTTCGGGACGTCGGCGAGGAGTCGTGCGGCGAGGACGGCTTCTGGCTCGCTTCTGGAACCGAACCGCCTGCGTCGTGACGACAACCACACCGCAAGGGCAGCACCGAGGCACAGGCCGAGAATGAACCCGAGAGCGACGTACAAACCAGCGCTCGAGAGCTCTGCGATCTCCGCGGGGCTGTAGAACACGACACCGTTGCTCGCGAGGTCGGCATCAACAGCCAGCTGGTCTCGCCTCGCTTGGAGGTCCGTGAGCCTCTGTTGGGCCTCGTCGCGCTGTCTGATGATCGACGCGCGTGCCGGATCGTCGATCTCTGCAGCCACCAGGAGCATGCGCTGCTGATCGAGTTCGTTCGTCAGCGTATCGATACGGACGTTCAGCACGGCGAGTTCGTTGTTGAACGCAGCGATGCGCTCGGGTGAGGCCGTTGCCGGTGGTGCCTGGAGTGCAAGGAGCTCGGCCACGAAGGTCGCAAGCAGCTCACTGCGCGCGATCCTGTTCGGATCGTTGTCGAGCTGGTTGTTCACCGCTCGCAGTCGATCGGACAGCGTCTGTTCGTGGGTGTCGATCTCGGTACGCAACGCGTCGATGGATCGGTCCAGCTCGAGGACAGCGTTCGCAAAGCTCGTGTCCGCCGTCTTGCGCCCGATCTCTTGGTACGCCGCTGCAACGGCGTTGACGACCGTGATCGCCTCGAGCTGGGTCGGCGCCGAATACGTCAACGTCACGATGTCACTTCCCTGTGACGACCTGACACCGAGACCGTCCACAACCTCTTTGACCGCGACATTCACCGGCGGGTTCTGCTCGGCGGCGATCTCCACGGCACGACGGGCGACAGCTCGTGAACCGAGGATCGCGACCTGGGCTTCGACGTACCGTTCGGGTGTGTCGGGGAACGCCTGGTCGAACAAGTTCGACGAGCGAGGGTCCTGGACCGACAGTGTGGCGGTGGCGCTCCATTCGGCGGTCTGGGATGCATAGAGCCAGCCGAGTCCAGCGAACGCGAGGGCAAGGAGCAGGACGAGCCAGCGATATCGCCACACCGACGCAAAGACGGTGGGCGTGTTTGTCGTCGTCATCTGTTGAGCCACATGAACCCCGCTAATTGCGTTGAGAGCCTACACACCGACCATGAATACCCGCCTGGAAACAACCGTCACGACGGGCCTTCACGAGGGTGATGAGTGCCGGCCGATTCCTTCGTAGATGAGGCCGGCGTCCATGACCGTTGCCGGGTCAAGGGCGTTGCGGCCGTCGATCACCACCTTGCCCCGCATGCGTTCGGCGACCTTGACGAAATCCAGATCGACAAAGTCCTGCCACTCCGTGAGCAGGACGACGGCGTCTGCCTCGCGCATGGCCTCGAACGGGTCCGAAAGGACCCTCAGGCTCGGGACTCTGTCGAGTTCCACCACCATCGGATCGCTCGCTTGGACCATCACACCCTTTTCGATGAGCGATTCGGCAATGGTGATGGCGGGGGAATCGCGCGTGTCGTCAGTACCGGGCTTGAAGGCGAGACCGAGCAGTGCGACCCTCCGTCCACGGAGCGGACGCAGGTGCGCCTGCAACTTTCTGACGATCAGGTGGCGCTGGTTGGTGTTCACCTGCCTGGCGGCATCGAGGATCAGAGGTTCGATTCCCTGTTCGCGTGCCATCGAGGCGAGCGCGGCCGTGTCCTTGCCGAAGCACGAACCTCCCCAGCCAACCCCGGCGTCAAGGAACTGCGACCCGATCCGCGAGTCCAGACCGATGGCGTTGGCGACCTCGGTGACATCGGCGTCGAGCCATTCGCAGATGTTGGCGATCTCGTTGATGAAACTGATCTTGGTTGCGAGGAATGCGTTGGCCGCGTACTTGATCGTCTCGGCTGTCGCCCGCCCGGTCTGGATGAGCGCTGGCCTCTTCGAAAGATTGCCTCCGTCGAAAGACTGGGCAAGAACCTTGTCGTACACGGCTGCGACCTTGGCGACCGCTTCGGGGTCGTCGCCACCGAGCACGACGCGATCGGGATGGAGAAAGTCATTGACGGCGGAACCCTCGCGAAGGAACTCGGGGTTCGACACGACACAGATCACCTCGGGGCCGACACCTTCGGGAAGGGCAGACTCGATCGTCGCCTCGAGCCAGTTGCCGCTCCCGACAGGAACGGTGCTCTTGGTGACGACAATGTGGCGCTCGCGAAGGGCTGCCCCGATGGAGCGAGCTGCCGCGGCGACGGAGGTCATGTCAGGGTGCCCGTCGTCCCCAGGGGGCGTGTCGACGCACAGGAAGACGACCTCGGAGCGCTCCATGGCGATCTCGTAGTCGTCGGTGAAGATCAGTCGACCCGAGTTCACCGCTGTCTTGAGTCGGTCTTCGAGACCGTTCTCATAGAAGGGTGGGATCCCGCGGTTCAGCCCTGCCAGCTTCTCCTGATTGATCTCGACCCCGACGACATAATGTCCGAGGTCTGCGAGGCAGGCGGCCACCACCGTGCCGACGTACCCACTCCCAATAACAGCAATGCCCTTTTGCGCTTCCAAAGCAACGTCCCCATTTTCATCTGTCTAAGCCCTGTACGGCTGATCGCCGCCACGCAGCGTATCCCATCCGACTACTCTCTGCAAACTTCCGACACGGACAGTAGTCCGACGATTTCTGCGAACCTCGAGTCGAGACTCCCACCGCGCCGAAGTCTGACTCACCCAGTTGCGAAGGGGGAGCATCGTCTACCGCATCATAGAGTAGTCGAATTACACACGCGTCGGGTTTAGGCGGATTCGTTGCGAGGAACCCGGCGTGGGATGCGTCGAGTGATGATCTGCCACCCGAGCAGCATGACGAACGCGGGGTTGTTCCACAGGTAGCGACGCCAGAGGCGACGGGGTTCCTGGATCAACCTGTACAGCCATTCCAGCCCGGTGCGTTGCATCCATTCGGGTGCCTGCTTCACGTTTCCTGCGAGGAAGTCGAACGCGGCGCCGACTCCGATGAGCGTGACACCGGGCAGCGAATCCCTGGTCTCGCCCATCCAGAGTTCTTGCTTCGGCATCCCGAGTCCGACCCACACGATGTCCGCCCCGCTCTCACGGATCTGAGCGAGGTGTGCGTCGCGCTCGGCTTCGGAGAGCTCGCGGAACGGGGGAGCGATGGAACCGACGATATTGGCCCCGGGAGCAAACTCCGAGATCGCATCGGTCAGCTTGGCCAACGTGTCGTCCGTCGCACCGTACAGGAAGTGTCGATAGCCTCGACCGGCGGTGTCCTCCATCGCCCGCCTCATGAGTTCGGGGCCATAGACGCGCTGTTGGGAGGGGTTGGCGGTCCATCGCAGTGCCCAGACAAGAGGGACGCCATCGGGTGTTGCGATGTCCGAGTCCGCGATAACCGACCCGAGGCGAGCATCGCGCCGTGCCGACATGACGGAGTGCACGTTGCAGACACACACCACGCTACCCCTTGTCGGTGACGCATTTCCCACTGCCTCGAGGACCTCTTCATAGGAGGTCATCGAAATGGGGATACCCACGACGGGGGCCCTTTCGGGTGTGCTCATCTGGTTCCTTCGTTCTCGTTCCACGACACTCATTGTGGCGGCGATTGTCGCCTATGACGGGTCCGTCTCGATTCCCAGAACCGTGTTCCCGCGTCATTCCGTCCGAGTGTCCGGTGCCTCTTCAGGTTGACGGACAGTAGTATCGATGTGATCGCGAGCATCCTTGAGATGCGCGCGACTTTGACGAGGTGACCTTGACAGCATTCGATCCGCATTCGACCCTCGATGGGAACAGGCCCGATCACCAGGGCCGACAGCGCGGACCGCGCAATGTGATGTCCGGGGCATCGGCATGAGTGCCGTTCTCATTGCACAGGTTTCGGGAGTGACGACCGACGTCTCGTTCTGGGTCGTTGCGGTCATCACCCTCGCTGCGTTCGCCGGGGCGTTCATCGTCGGTCGACGGCTCCAACACCCTGCCCCTGCGGCCGTTGTGCCGGGAACCTATGAGGCACCGATCATCGCCACGGGGTGGCTCGATGCCCCGGTGGTCGACCGTCGCGAGCCGAAGATGGTCAGGGCATTCGAGATCGTTCTACTGCTCGCATTGATGTCGTATGCGTTTTTCGACCGCGGGTTTGCGTGGTTCCACATTCCCGGGACACCACTATTCGTGGGGGAGCTCGTCCTCGCCTTCGGAGCGCTCACGATGATCGCACACCCGGCACCGGTCATGACAGCGATTCGCCGCAGCCCGGCATTGCGAATACTCCTCGTATTCATGGCATGGGGGTTCGCCCTGCTGGTTCTTCTGGGTACGAGCTACGGCGTCGACGCAATCCGGGACTCGGTCCTGTGGTATTACGGTGCCATCTCGATCCTCGTCACGTACCTGTTGATGTCCGATCCGCAACGCATCACGAGGTGGCTGTCGGCGTTCGCCAAGGTGATCCCGTGGTTGTTCGCCTGGTTGTTCGTTGCAATCACGCTCGACTCGCTCATCGGCAAGGGGCCACCCTTTGCGCCCGACAGCCAGGTTTCGATGTTCTCCCACTCGGCCGGTAACAGCGGGGTGATCGCGACGATCGGTTTGGTGTTCATCTGGCTCGTCGACCGCGACGGGAAGTACTTCACGCCGACAATGCGGCTCAGCCTGACGTCGGTCGCCGGCGCCCTGCTCCTGTTCGTCGGTCTGAAGAATCGAGGCGGGTTCGTCGCCGGGGCCATCGGGATCATCCTGATCATCGCGTTCTTGAACCGGCACCGGCTCGATCTCGTTGTCATCCTCGTCGGGATCGCGACCATCCTCGCGGCCGTGGCGCTCGTCACCCAGGTGAGTGTCGCCTTGTTCGGCGCGCGCGAAGTGTCCGCGCAACAGTTCATTGAGAACATCACGAGCATCATCTCTCCGAACTCGGGTGGTCATCGACAGACCTCGACCACTGAATGGCGACTCGAGCTCTGGTCGCGCGTGCTTGCCGACGTCAACTCCGAGTTTCCGATCACCGGATACGGACCGGGTCCCGACCTCGGGAAGATCTACGACGTGACGACCAATGTCGATGTGCCGTTGCGCAATCCGCACAATTCGCATGTGGGTGTGATCGCCAGACTCGGCTGGGTCGGGTTCGGTCTTTGGATTGTCATGTGGAGTGTGTGGGCGCTGTTGCTCCTCGACCTGCGAGCACGTCTCGCGCACCTCGGTCGCCACGTTGAGGCAGGACTCGTCGCGTTACCGCTCATCGGATCGGCGATGATCCTCGTCAACGCCTTCTTCGATCCGTCGATCGAGGGACCGCAAGTGGGCTACTGGCTGTGGTTCATGTTCGGACTCGGCGCGGCGCTCCAATTGATCTTGCACGGATTTCCGGCTCTGGGCCATGACGGTGTTCAGGAGGGCGGTGGGCCTGAACCGGCGCATGTGGGGACCCAGGGGCGGACTATCTGAGCAACGTTCACTACAGCCGACTCGTTCGAGTGCTGCAAGCCGGCGGATTGCCCGCAGGTGTTGTTGATGCTGGTTTTGCGTCCCTTGCGACGTTCGTGGCCGGCCTCGCCGCGGTCAATCTGCTCTCCGACGAGAACCGCGGTGTGTACGGCGTGTTCTTCGCCGCATTCGTCGTCGGCACGACGTTTCCCCACAACCTCGTGTACCTGCCTTCGCAGGTCTATGCCGTGGCCCAACCGCTCCATGAACGGATGGTCCACATCGGGCGGGTGACCGGCATCGGATTGGTGTTCTCCAGCTTCGGGATGCTCGCGATCGTCGTGGCGGCCCTGGTGACCGCTTCGCATACGACACCAGCAGTGACCTTCGGCCTCACCCTGACGGCATCATTGAGCGTTGCGGTATCCGCGACACAGGACAACCTCAGGAGGATGCTGCACGTCCGCGAGCGACACTGGTCCGCCGCCTCCATGTCGATCGTCCAGTTCGTGATCGTGGGGATATCCGTGCTCACGATGCTCGCCTTCGACACTCCGGCGTATTGGATCCCGTTCGGGAGCCTGTTCATTGCCAACATCGTGAGCTCCACTCTCGGATTCGTCAGAGCAGGGGGGTTCGGGATCTGGGAGACACCGCCCGAGCTCACCCCCAGGTCTCTGGTCGTGAGCGGGCGATGGCTGCTCGGTCAGGCGCTCATCCCCACGGGCGCGACATTCCTCGCCACAGCGATCATCACGACGCTGGCCGGCGCCACCGCCATGGGGTACGCAGAGGCGGCTCGCATCGTCGCGCAACCCGTGCTCGTGGTTGCCACCGGTCTGACGGCAGTGCTCGGACCTCGTGTCATGGCGGCGGGAGTAAAGAGGGACGAGCAAGGGGGCAGTGCGATCCTCAAACGGTTCGCTCTCCTGACCGTCATCTCCGGGTTCCTCTACCTGGTGATCGCGGGCTGGAATGTGCCGTGGAACCCGATGGAGTTCATCGTCCCGTCGGCGTACGTTGTGGGCGGACTTGTCGCTGCCACAATCGTCGCAAACGTGGCGTCCGGTCTTGTGTTCCTCCGTGTCGAGGAATTGATGGGGGCTCGGCGCGAGGTCGACCTCGTCAAGGTCTCGTTCGCAGCATCAGTGTTCATGGTCGCCGTTGCGCTGACTGCAGGGGTCACCGAGTCGTTCGCCCTCCCGCTCGGGGTTCTTGCGCTTTCGATCGTCAGGTACGCGGGGTACTGGCACTACCGGCGCAAGGTCTATGTGACCTGACGAGCCTGCACGGTGTGACTAGTCACTCCGTGGAGCGTCCTTTGACCATTTACGCGAAAGTGGCGAGTCGTATACTCGGTGCAGGCTTGGACAATTTTCGGCGGACGGTGAGGCATGCAACTGAAATCAGCATCCCCACGTGTCGTCACGTGGAACCGGTCCACGGTGTTCCGGCTGATCGTCCTTCTCACCTCTCTGGCAGTACTTCTCTCGATCCCCGTGTCGGCCTCGGCCGCTCCCGACAACAAGCCTCCCACCTGGCCGACGAGCAGCTCGGTCTCGGCGTCGAGCATCACGTCGACGAGTGCTCAGATCACCTGGACCGCCGCCACGGACAACGTGGGTGTCACCGGCTACAGGATCTATCTGAACGGCTCTTTGAACAAGACCGTCGGGAATGTGCTCACGACTTCGGTCACCGGTCTGAACCCGAATACCGCGTATACCGTCCGGATCGATGCACGGGATGCTGCAGGCAACTGGTCACCCGCCACCCAGGGCTTTGCCCTTTCGAGACGCAACGACATTTCGATGGGTGCCAACCCGCACTCCGTCAAGGGCGTGGACATCAACAATGACGGGAACGTTGATCTGGTCGTCTCGGTCGCAGGGGACGATGGTGTTGCGATCCGCCTCGGCAACGCGAGTGGTGGTTTCGGTCCTGTCGCCAAGTATCGCTCCGGAACGACTCCGGGGGGGCATGCGGTCTACTCCAAGAACACGGTGGTCGGCAATCTGGACAACTCCGGCGGGCTCGATCTCGTCGTTGCCAACCAGAACAACGACTCGGTGGGTGTCCTGCTCAGCAACGGCAACGGGACCTTCGGCACCGTGACGCAATACGACTCCTGCAACGGGACGCACGACGCCACGCTCGGAGACCTCAACAACGATGGGCGTCTCGACATCGCCGCCGTGTGCCACGGTGACAACGTCATGACCGTTTGGTTCGGCAACGGGAGCGGACCTTCAGGCAACCCCAACGGAACCTTCTCGGGTCGCGTCGACATTCCGACGGGCGAACCCGCAGCCTGCATACCCAATGGGCGTTGCGCCCACGCAATAGCGCTCGGGCAGCTCAATACCGGTTCGAACCTTGACGCTGCCATCGCCACCTACAGCACCGTCAACGCGACGGTGATGCTCGGAAACGGCAACGGGACATTCGGAGCACCATCGACATTCGGTGCGGGTGGCAACACGCACGACATCGCGCTCGGTGACTTCAACAAGGATGGACGACCCGACATGGTCACCGCCAATGAGTCGTCTGACACCGTGTCGGTATTCATCAACAACGGCAGCGGAGGATTCAATACCGACACGGAGTATGCCGCAGCCGACGGCCCAAAGGGTGTCACCGTCGGGGATCTCAACAAGGACGGCAATCTCGACATCGTGGTCGGCTCGGACGGCGGCAACTATCCATCCGACCCGCCGGGCAACGAGGGCGACTTCGTCACCGTCCTCCTCGGCAATGGCAATGGAGGGTTCACCCCGCTCGGTCGCTACGGGGACTACACC
>CAZDIQ010000038.1:0-6122 GCA_964505525.1 uncultured Acidimicrobiaceae bacterium
TGGACTGTGGACTGTGGACTGTGGACTTTCTACTTTGTACTTTCTACTTGGATCGCCGCGGATTCATCCATCCAATCAAGGTCGCCTGGGTTGGCCTCGATGGCGTAGCGGTAGTCGATGCCGTCGCCGGGGGTGTAGATCGGGCAATCGTCAGTGGTGCATGGCTGCATCGACACGAGTCCGACGAACACCCCGTTCTCATCGAAGAAGGCCACATCAAGGGGAATGAGCGTGTCCTTCATCCAGAAACCGCCCGCTGCGTCGGCGTCCCAGACGAACAGCATGCCGTCGAGATCCCCGATATCCGTCACACCCATGAGTCCCGTGGCACGCAGCGTCGGACTGTCGGCGATCGCAAGCGTCAGCACCCGATCCCCGACCACGACCTCACGGATCTCAAGATCCTGGAGCTGTACCGGTACTCGCAACGATCCGGCACCCGTTGTCGATGTTGTGGACGTGGTTTCGACTTCAGGCAAGCTCGCGTACGAACCCGAGGAAGAGCACCCCATCAAGAGCAAGAGAGCGGACAAGGCCAAGACCCGATACATGCCGGAACGGTAACGGGGGAAGGAGCTTGCAGCCTTCAGCTCATCTGGATAGTGGATGATGGATTATGGAAGATGGATCTCCCACCAGGAGCAGTTCGCATGGTGCCGGCTGAAAGCTGAAAGCTGAAAGCTGAAAGCTCTACTGTTCCATCGCCTCATCGGCGAGGAAGTGGTCAGCCGTGACGGAGAGGTTTCTCAGGATCTCCTCGGATGCCGGAGCCATGTGATAGGTCTCGGCGTCGGAGGGGAAGGCTCCCGAGTCGATGTCGTCGAAGAACGCCTTGATCGCATCGACCGCATCATCGGCAAGATGCGCATACTGACGGACGAACTTGGGGATGTACTCACCCGCACCGAGACCGGTCACGTCATGGAAGACGAGAACCTGGCCGTCACACTTGATCCCTGCACCGATACCGATCGTCGGGATCTGGATCCCGGCCGTGACGATCTCGGCAACCACATCGGGAACACCCTCGAGGACGATGGCGAACACGCCGGCGTCGGCGAGCGCATTGGCATCAGAAATGAGTTCATAGGCCGCTTGGGCCTCCTGCCCCTGGACCCGGTAACCGCCCATTGCTCGCACGGACTGCGGCGTAAGACCGAGATGCCCCATCACCGGAATCTCCGCGTCGAGGACCGCGGCGATCATGGGAAGCCGTTTGCGTCCGCCCTCGAGCTTGACGGCACCGGCACCACCCTCACGGATGAACGCTCCGGCGTTGGCAACGGTGTCCTCCGTGGAAGAGTGGTACGAGAGCCATGGCATGTCGCCAACGACAAGCGCCGCCGGCTTGGTCCTCGTGACAGCCGCGGTGTGGTGCACCATGACCTCCACGGTGACCGCGAGGGTGTCGTCGTAGCCGAGGACAACGTTTGCAAGGGAATCGCCCACCAGGATGATGTCGGCGCCTGCGCGATCAGCGATGCGTGCGGTGGGGGCGTCGTACGCCGTCACCATCTTGATCCGCTCTCCACCCTTTCGGGCGGCGATCATGGGGGCGGTGACTGGCTTTCGCTTCGGCGATTCTGCCATTGCGGTTCCTCTCTCCCCACCACAAAGGGTTGGGGGACTTCGAGACCTTGTCCATCAATTGTCGATCCACCTCGGTGCCTGCTGGTTGAACACCTGGTCACCGGGCTTGTATCCATGGTAACGCCACCCAATGCCCTCTGCTTCCCGATGTTGCCTCCCGATCATGGACGACGGTCAGGATCTATGATCGGAGCCCGGTCGCCGCTGATGGCCGCACCACCACACCGAAGGTTCACGCATGGGTCGCAAAGACATAACCATGACCGAAAGCGAGATCGACGAGTTCCTTTCGTCTGGAGCCAAGGTGCTCCAGGTTGCGACGCTCGGAAAGGACGGGGCTCCGCATCAGGCTCCCATGTGGTTCACCATGGACGATGGACGGATCGTGTTTCGGTCGTTCACCAAATCACAGAAGATCGTCAACCTCGAACGCGACCCCCGTCTGTCTGTGCTCGTTGAGACCGGTGCGTCGTATGCCGAACTGAAGGGAGTCATGATCCGTGGCACAGCGACGCTCGTGAGCGACCCCGAGTATGTGCTCAAGATCTATGGAGCGCTTGCGGCCCGATACCCGATGATCGGCGACGAGCCCGCCTCACTCGACGAACAGACCCTTGCAGCGGTCTTCGGGAACTACGCCACCAAGAACACTGCCGTGATCGTTGAACCGACTTCGATCAGCTCGTGGGATCACACCAAGCTTGGTGGCGCGTACTGATTCGCCTGCCTGATCCCTAATAGGACAGGGGATCGTCGCTTGGATCGTCGGTTGCCTTCTGCGCCGTTTCGGGCGCCGGCTTCATGGCCATCCTGACGGTGGACGCAAGCAACCCGATGCCAAGGATGAGGAACGATGCCGGCAGGAGCCAGGCCTCCGTGCGCAGGTCGATGTCCGAAGAGAAGGCGAACGTCCCTGCAATCAGCAGGAAAATGATGCCTGCGGCAAGCGAGATGGGGTCAAACGAATGACGTTTCATGATTCATACCTATCTGTGATTCTGACGACTACCCTGCCGGCGCCGACTTCGGCGTCGAGCCGCAATACGTAGGGTGGGTCCCCGACGCCGCGTTCCATTCGCGCATTCACACCGTTGCGTGTGTCGATGAATGTTTCTGACATCTCGTAGAACGACTCGGAACCATCGACGTACTCGTGCTGGTTCTCCTTGATGAGCGCGACCTGACCAAGCCCGACTTCGGCACTCACGTGGACACCGACATCCGATGGAACAAAGATGGTCGCCTCGCCCGCGCCGACGGTCACTTCCACCTCGCCGACTTCTGCGAGTTCGTCGGCGGTGAGGTTGCTCAGGTCGATTGAGAGCTGCCCCGCACCCTGGGAGTACTCATCTTGGACCTCGGAGGGCGAGGAGGGGTGGAAGTATGCGTCACGAGCGGTCCAATCGAATGCTCGGGGCCACAGGGACGAAAGGAACACGAACGGGAGGAGCAGAAGACCGACGACGATCAGCCATCTGGCCCGACCCATGAAGGCTCCGATAACCAAACCGATGCCGATGATGGCAAGCGCTGTGGCTCCATAGTGCACCGGATCGAAGAGGTCACCGGATTCACTCGAACCGATGGCGATGCCGGACGCCTCAAGTAGGGCCATCACGGACAGCACGATGAGCACGGCTGCGATCGTCAGACGACCGAGCATCGAGGGTTCCTTCTTCGGCTTCTTTGGTCGTGGTGGTTTCGGCTCCTTGACCTTCTTGACCTTCGGGGGGTCGACAACGCCGCCGTCGGCGACGCCTCCTGCAACCACGGCAGAGGCAACGGGAACCCCGCCCACCTCGGTGGTGGGCAGGGAGTCGTCGCTCGTATCGGACCATTCGTCGTTTGAGTCCGGGCCGTCGTCGTCCGTTGGGTCCGGATCCTTGCGGTCCTGGGGGGTGGGGAGTCGATTGTCCGTTGTGGAGAGATCCCCCCGGTACAGGAGTATCCCGACCGCAAACAGGATGGCCGCGAAGATGACCGATCCGGGGATGTTGATCACCTGGGTCGCTATCACGACCGCGGCGGCTCCCATGAGTGCTACACCGACAATCGTTCCGGTGTCCGTCAGGTCGACCGATTCGATCCACTCGATCGCAAGCGCGCGCTCGTCACCCTCAGCGGGAATGAAGAGCCAAGCGAGGACGTAGAGCGCTACCCCGAACCCCGCGACGAACGCAAGGATGACGAATGCGAACCGGAACCACCACGCGCTGATGGCAAAGCGCTCGCCGAGACCGGCCGCCACCCCGCCGAGTATGTTGCCCTCGCGCGACCGGTGCAATGCACCGCGCGGAGGGGCTGATTGGGTTTGTTGTGTGTCTGTCATGTCATCATCTTCCAACAGGATGGCCGATACCACCACCGGGTACCAGCCTGAACAATCCTGAGGTCTCAGGGGCGTCTCAGGGATGATCCGGGTTGTGGCATGGGTCGGCCTGTGACACCATTCGACGGCACGAACAACGAGGATTCTCCCGTGGCAGCCACTACGAGAACGGACCACTTCGACTGGCCGTTCCACAAGAGCAGAAGCGATCGTCTCGCGACCGGTGTTGCAGGCGGGATCGCGCACGCCCTCGGTGTGCCCTCGATCTATGTGCGGGCCGCTTTCATCTGTCTGTCGTTGGCAGGTGGAGTCGGCGTTGTCATGTATCTGCTGTTTGCACTCCTGGCACCAACCGCAGACGGGGACGACGAGCCGAAACCGAACATCGCTGTCGCGCGGATGATCGGGCTCGCTTTCATGTTTCTTTCCACCATGGTCGTCCTCCAGTTGCTTTCCCTGTGGTTCGGGGGGTTCGTCTGGCCCGCCACCCTTGTGATATTCGGTCTTGCGATCGCCATCGATACCTCGGGTGTCAACTACGAGAAATCGCTCGCAGGGATCGCCGGTGCCGATGGAGGAAAGCGGTCGTGGTGGCTGGTGGTCGGCGGCATCGTGATGATGGTCACGGGAATCGTCGTGACGCTCTCGTCACTCGACTCGCTCGAGGGTGTCGGAGTTCTCGTCGCTGCGCTTGCCGCCGCACTCTTCGGCTTCTTCATCGTTGCGGGACCGTGGCTGTGGTCCCTGATCGAGGAACTGCGCACCGAGCGAAGGGAACGGATCCGCTCGGAGGAGAAGGCCGAAATGGCCGCGCACCTCCACGATTCGGTGCTCCAGACGCTCGCCCTCATACAGAGAACCGACGACCCCAAGAAGATGGTCACCCTCGCCCGGTCACAGGAACGAGAGCTGCGGTCCTGGTTGTTCGACGAGGCCGCAGGGGACACCGCGACGCTCGTCGGAGCATTGTCGGAGGCAGCAACGCGCGTCGAGGAGGCTCACGACGTTCCGGTCAGCGTCGTCGTTGTCGGCGACCCGCATCTGGCCAAGGATCGACAAACAGCTCTCGTCGCTGCCGCAACCGAGGCGATGATGAACGCCGCCAAGCACTCGGGTGCCCCGAAGGTCTCGGTGTTCGCCGAGGCGTCGGAGGGAGGAGTCGACGTGTTCGTGACCGATCAAGGGTGCGGGTTCGACACGGCGGGTATCGACGGGGACCGCAAGGGGATCGCTGAATCGATCGAGGGTCGGATGAAACGCCACGGGGGCAAGGCAGTCATCGACTCGGACCCCGGCGTCGGCACCGAGGTCCACCTCACGATGAAGGGTGGCGCACCATGACGTCGCTCTTCCTGGTCGACGACCACAGGCTCTTCCTCACCGGTGTGCGATCCGAACTCGAGGGCGCGTTCACGATCGCGGGCGAATCCTCCGATGTGGACGATGCCGTCGACATGATCCGGGAACTCCGCCCCGATGTCGTGCTTGTCGATGTGCACATGCCGGGAGGAGGCGGAATCGCCGTCGTCACGAACGTCCGCGAGACGAACCCTGACATCAACTTTCTCGCCCTGTCGGTCTCGGACTCGCCAGAAGATGTGATAGCCATGATCCGCGCCGGGGCGAGGGGGTATGTCACGAAATCCATCGGACCCGATGAACTCTCCGATGCCATCCAACGGGTCGCATCAGGCGATGCCGTGTTCTCCCCATCACTCGCAGGGTTCGTCCTCGACGCCTTCGCCAAGGCGGTACCGGTCGAGGAGGACCCGGAACTCGATTCACTCACCCCCCGCGAACAGGAGGTCATGCGCCAGATCGCCCGTGGCTATGCGTACAAACAGATCGCCACCCGTCTCAACATCTCGGTCAAGACCGTCGAGACCCATGTCAGCTCCGTGCTGAGAAAGCTCCAACTCTCGAACCGTCACGAACTCGCACGATGGGCAAGCGACCGCAGGATTGTCTAGGAGAGCTGTCAGCTTTCAGCCTTCAGCTTTCAGCCGGCTTTCCGAATCCCGACAATGACCGAGTCGCTCGCTGGCGCTCGCTTCCGAAGCCCGAATCCCCCAATAGCGTCGTCCCTTCAGCGGACGGGCCAGCCTTCATGTCGGATACTGATATCGGAACGTGGATGATCGCCCGATCGGCCAGCCATGATTGAACGTCCATCATCCATCATCCAGGATGAGCTGAAGGCTGA